>DATCFW010000471.1:0-24585 GCA_036509295.1 Solirubrobacteraceae bacterium
CTGGGACTACCCGCGGCCGCCGGCGGTCGTCGCCTGCGAACGCCGGCTGCGGGTCGAGGTGGGCGGCGTCGTGTTCGCCGACTCCACCCGGGCGCTCCGCGTGCTCGAGACGAGCCACCCGCCGACGATCTACGTCCCACCAGCCGACGTGCGCATGGACCTGGTGAGCGAGAGCGACGCCGGCGCCACCTGGTGCGAGTTCAAGGGGGTCGCCCACTACGTCGACGCGACGATCGACGGGCGCCGGTTCACCGCGGTGGGGTGGGGCTACCGCGAGCCGGCCCCGGGTTACGAGCGGCTGCGCGATCACCTTGCCTTCTACCCGGGGCGGGTGGATGCCGCCTGGCTCGACGACGAGCGCGTCGAGGGCCAGCGCAGCGACTTCTACGGCGGGTGGATTACCGCCGACCTGATCGGCCCGTTCAAGGGCCCGCCGGGCACGCTCGGCTGGTGACGGCGTCGCCAGGTCGGGGCGGCTGACCAGTCCCGACCGTGGCGACCGCCTCGGCAAATCACCGGGGCGGACGGCCAACGAAGCGACGGCTGCCTCCGTCCGGCCGGTGACAACGCGGGTGATCCGATTGGGGCGGATCGCTCGTATCCATTTTTGTCTGACGTTCTTAGGGCCGGTCATCGAGAGGAAGTGGGCTGTATGTCTTCAGCATTGGACGCAGGCGGCGCGGAGCGCAAGGGCTCTGATCGCCGGACGTTTCTTCGCACCTCAGGTGGTGTGGCGACCGGCATCGCGGTCACCGTGCTCCCTTCGGGGATCGTGGCCCTGGCGTCACCGGCGGCGGCAGCCGCCAAGGAGGCTCCCGCCCGATTGGTCGATCCGCAGGGCGATGTGCCGGCGGAGCCCGTGATGGCGTACGTGCATGACGCCGACAAGGGGGTCGTGACCGTCATTGCGGGAACGTCGGAGCGGACCTATCACGATCCCGGGCTCGTCAAGCGTCTGCTTGACGCTGCCAATTCGCAGCGCGACTAGAGGAGAGGCCAGATGTCATCACATCGCGAGGCACCGGAGATCAGTCAGGATCCGGTTGCCGACAACACGGACACGTATGCCTTCGTCAGCCCTGATCGCCCGGATACGGTGACGATCATCTCGAACTACATCCCGTTGGAGGCGGCGGCGGCCGGACCGAACTTCTACGAGTTCGGAGAGGATGTCCGCTACTTCATCTATCTCAGCAACGACGGCAGCGGTGAGGCGAACCTCGCCTACGAGTTCACCTTCACCACGCATGTGCTCAACGGCAAGACGTTCCTCTACAACACCGGTCCGATCAGCTCGATTTCTGATCCCCATTTCAACCGGCGTCAGACCTATTCGGTGTCGCTCCTCAAGGGCGCCGACGAGATCGCGCAGAGGTCCAACGGCGTTAACCCCAAGCCGCTGGCCGGCAAGATCATCGGCAACAACCTGGCGTGCCCGCCCTGCAACATCGGGCCGAGCTCGACCCCGAACTATCCGGCACTGGCCGCCGAGGCGGTCCACTCGCTTCGGGGCGGGGTCAAGGTGTTCGCCGGGCAGCGCAATGACGGCTTCTTCGCCGATCTGGGCGCGATCTTCGACCTGGCCGACCTGCGTCCGTTCCAGACTCTGCATCTGAACTCGATGGTTGCCGCCGCGTCCGGCATCGACACGCTCAAAAGCGGCACCAACGTCCACACGATCGCGCTGCAGATCCCGATCTCAGAGATCACGCGCGACGGGAGCGTGCCCAAGGACGTGATGGGCAAGCACTCCACGATCGGGATCTGGGCCGGTGCCAATCGCCGCAAGATGAAGATTCGGGCGGACGCCAGCCGCAAGGGCTCGGAGGGAGGTCCCTGGGTGCAGGTCTCACGGTTGGGCAACCCGTTGTTCAACGAGGTGCTGGTCACGCAGACCCGCAAGGATGAGTGGAACCGCACCTACCCCAGCGACGACAAGAACTTCGCTGACGGGGTGCTCCATCCCGAGCTCTCCAACCTGTTGCCGGCCCTCTATCCGAACACGTTCCCGAACCTCGCCAAGCTCAACGCGGCTAAGACCCCACGGGCTGACCTGGAGGCAATCCTGCTCACCGGCCTGCCGTCAGGCGTCGTGCCGGGCTTTCAGAACAACACGGGTAAGACGTTGGGCGACATGCTGCGCCTCAACGTCGCAGTCCCGCCCAGCGCCAATCCCAGCCCGCTCGGGCTGCTCGGCGACGATGCGGCGGGCTTCCCCAACGGTCGCCGGGTCACCGACGATGTCGTGACGATTGAGCTGCGGGCGCTCGCCGGCGTGACCTACGCGTTGGTGGACAAGTCGTTCACCCCCGATGCGGCGGCCATGAAGGTCACTCAGGGCGTGGATGAACCAGCCACGGGTCCTCCCGGCTCGGGTGCTGAGGGCGCGGCGCGCTTCCTCTCCTACTTCCCGTACCTGGGGACGCCGCACGACGGTTTCGACACCCCGCCCGCTTAGGACGGCTGGGCGCATCTGGAACCGCTCGGCCTCCGGGGATGCTCCGCGGAGGCCGAGCACCTGACCATCCCCTGAACGTCACGGAGCTCGGCCGCCGGCCGGCATCCGTGACTCCGAACGTGAGTGGAGGACCACATGACTGAGGAACCTGTCTACCGCCCCCATCCCGAGCCGGTCGTGCTGGACATCGGCGGGACCAACGGCGCGCTGATCGTCTACGCCGACGCGGAGTTCATCGACACGCCGGTGGAGGTCAGTCCCGCCGGCAGCGACGACGCCCGCTTTCACCAGCACATCCTCGAACGTCCAATGCCCGACGGCGCCAGCTACGCCGCGGTGTTCGACAAGATCACCGAGGGTCGCTACACGCTCTGGTTTCACGGGGAACCCCGAGCCCAGGACTTCGAGATCACGGGGGGGACGGTCGCTGAGGTCGATTGGAGCACTGCCTCCGCTGACACCGCGGCCTAGTGCCCGTTGCTGACCGCGTGGCGTCGGGTCGCCGCGGGCGCCTGGCGCTGGAGCCGGAGCAGTGGCGGACGTTGGTGATGATGGCGGTTGTCGTCATCGGGCTGCACGTCGTCGGCTTCGTGCTGCTGCTCGCGGTGGTGGTGCCCCATCACTACCACCTCGGCGCTAGCGGCGACTTTGCGATCGGAACCGGCGTCACCGCCTACACGCTCGGCATGCGGCACGCCTTTGACGCCGACCACATCTCGGCGATCGACAACACCACCCGCAAGTTGATGGCCGAGGACAAGCGCCCGATGAGCGTGGGCTTCTTCTTCTCGCTCGGACATTCCACGGTCGTGTTCGTCCTCGCGTTGCTGTTCTCGATCGGGATCAAGGCCCTCAATGGGCCGGTGACCAAACGTGGCTCGGAGCTGCACAGCGTCGCCGGCTGGATCGGGACCGGAGTCTCGGGACTGTTTCTGTATCTGATCGCCGCCCTGAACCTGGTCGTTCTCCTCGGGATCGTCAAGGTCTTTCGGCAGATGCGCGCCGGCACCTACAACGAGGCCGAGCTCGAGCACCAGCTCAACTCACGGGGACTGATGAACCGCTTCCTCGGTCGGTTCACCCGGGCGATCACCAAGCCCTGGCAGATGTACCCGCTCGGCGTGCTGTTCGGGCTGGGCTTTGACACCGCGACCGAGGTCGCGCTGATCTTCCTGGCTGCCGGCGCGGCTGGAGCCGGGCTTCCCTTCTACGCGATCTTGTGCCTTCCAATCCTGTTCGCGGCCGGAATGTCCCTGCTGGACACGATCGATGGCTCGTTCATGAACTTCGCCTACGGGTGGGCGTTCTCGCAACCGGTGCGCAAGGTCTTCTACAACATCGCGATAACCGGCCTGTCGGTCGCCGTGGCGGCGGTCGTCGGCACGATCGAGCTGGGCGGCCTGCTCGTCTCCAAGCTCGACGCTCACGGAGGCATCTGGTCATGGGTCGAGCACGTCGACATCAACGCACTCGGGTTCGTCATCGTCGGAATGTTCGTCGCCACCTGGATGATCGCGCTCACCGTATGGCGTGTCGGACGCATCGAGGAACGCTGGACCGCGCGGTTGAGCGGCAACGCCCCCTGAGCGCGAAAGCGCGGAGATGGCCTTAGGGCCCGCGACCTTGTAGCTGACGGTTCCGACGGCGTCTGGACGCGCCTCCTTGCGGAAAAGTTGAGGTGAGAACGCTCCGTTGACCTCATCGGCTCTGCCCCGGTAGTCCGGGCCCTTCCGTTTCGAGCTGCATGATGCGACGATCGCCGGGCGAATCATCATCAAGCACGAGAGGAGGGCTATGTCAGTCGATGCGGCTTCGTCTGTCTCGCCGGTTCCCGACCATCTTCATACGGTGACGCCGCGCCTGGTCGTCAGCGATGGCGCTGCGGCGATCGCCTTTTATGCCGAGGCGTTCGGAGGCGAGGAGATCGGCGAGAGATTCGCGGGACCCAACGGCGAGGTGATCCACGCCGAACTGAGAATCGGCGACTCTGTGGTGATGATCACCCAGGACACAGCCGACGAGGAGCCGCCGGCTCAATCCCCCCGGCGACTGGCCGGAGTGGTCACCGCGGTCATGGCGACCTATTGGAACGATGTCGACGCCGCCTGGAAGCGAGCTGTGGCGGCTGGCGCCGAGGTGGTCTTTCCGCTGGCCGATCAGTTCTACGGCGAGCGCGGCGGGCGTTTGCGAGACCCCTTCGGCCAGCAGTGGATGCTCAGCCAGCGGATCGAGGATCTCTCCCATGAGGAGCTCAACCGCCGAGCGGCAGCGTTCTTCAGCTCGACGAGCTGACGGACGCTGCGACCAGGCCCGGACCGCTTAGCCAGGATCGGTGGATCCGGGCTTAGCTCGGCTTGGTGCAAAGCTTCAAGCCAATGATCGTTCGTCGCTGGAGAGCCTGGGCCGACGGCTGAATCAGTCCGGCCGGATCGTCGGATCGTTCCTCACCGCGGCCTCACCGGCGCATCGTTGCGACTATCCGATGACGGGGAGCGTCCGCTCGTCTTGGAGCTCGGATAGCGCCTCTTGCATGTCCCCGGTGATCTCGTCGTAGACATCGCCGTGCTCCGGGTTCGGGCCGAAGCGCTCGGCGAGGTCGATCGGCGGCAGGACCTCGACGGTGATCTTCGCCGGAAGCGGGAGGCGGGGTGGCAGGTCGAGCACGCTGAGGCCGAACGGGGGCGCGAGCGTCACCGGCAATACCTTGATCCGGGTCAGTTTTGCCCAGCCGGTGAGCTTGGCGGCGCGCTCGCCGCGTGTGAGAAAGAGCGCCGTCTCCTGACCGCCGACGGCGACCACCGGCACGATTGGTACTCCCCGCTCCAGGGCGAGCTTGATAAATCCCTTGCGGCCGCCGAATTCGATCCGGTCTGAGTGCCAGGTTGGCCGAAAGGTCTCGTGGTCGCCGCCCGGATAGACGAGGACCGGCGCGCCCTTGTCAAACGCCTTCCGGGCGTTTTCATGTGAGGCGGCGACGGTACCCCAGCGGCTGATGCCCGTCGCCGGCATGCGGGCCGCGATGTCGTGGGCGAGCTGGTGAAAGCGGCGATCGGGACCAAAGCGGGTATAGAACGCAGTAGCGAAAACGAACGTATCCGCGATCATCGTGCCGCCCGAGTGGTTCCCGACGAGCAGCGCGGCGCCGCTGTCCGGGATGTTGTCCAGACCACGAACCTCGCCGCGGAAGTAGGTGCTCATAGCGGCGCGCCAGAGCGGCAGCACCCGACGGATGTAGTCGGGGTCCCATGCGTCGATGTCATTTCCATCGAGTGTGCGCCGAAGGTGCACAAGATCGCCGACAGCCATCTCGCCCCAGGCAACCGTCCCATCAACGGCCGTGGCGGCGGCGCCTAGTGCAGACCTTACGAGCGACATGACATTACGCCTGAGCTACCCCGGGCCAGCCGCCAGGAAACGGCGCTCATCCAGGACCGCTTCGCGTCGCGTTAGGAGTTAGGGTCCGGCGCATGTGCTTCTCGCCCCAGGCCGACTTCGTGGCGGGGGCGGTTGTCGGCGGCGTGGGAGTGGCGACGTTGCGCCGGGTACGCACCCGCCGCGAACTGATTGTCGCTGCCCTCCCGCTCCTGTTTGGCATCCATCAGTTCATCGAGGCCTTCGTTTGGCTCGGACTCCGTGGCCAGGTCTCGCGTGGGCTGGGTGACGCGGCCAAGGACGCCTACATTCTCTACGCGCATGCGGTCCTCCCGGCGATCGTTCCCCTTGGATTCATGCTGCTCGAGCCAGACCGGCGACGCTCGTACGCGATGCTGCCGATGGCATGTCTCGGAGCGCTCCTGGGTCTCTACCTCCTGCGCCAGGTCACGGCATATCCAGTTGGTGCATATGAGCAAGCCCGCTGTATCGACTACACGACGCACACGCCAAACGACGCCCTGATCGGGCTGCTCTACGTCACCGCGACCTGCGGCCCGGCACTGATGTCAAGCCGTCGGTACCTCCGCTGGTTCGGGGTGGTCAGCCTCATCGGCGCGATCGCGACCGCGGTGGTCAGAGTCGATGAGCTGACGTCGCTGTGGTGTCTGTACGTCGCGCTGGTCAGCGGTCTCATCTTTGAGCATTTCCGCCGTCAGCGCGTGTCTGAGCCACGCGCGGTCCCCGGAGCGGCAATCTCACCGTGACGGGGTCCCCACCGATCTTGTGTAACCAATGGTCAGACTGTGGGTTACTCGGTCGATGTCGTTGACGCCCCATCGATCTTCCCGAGCTTCGGAACGCCGCAGTCGTCGCTCCTCGCGCGAGCAAGCGATCGTGTCTGCGACGCGGACGCTGTTTGATGATCGGGGGCTCCGAGACGCTCGAGTCGAGGACATCGCGCGGGCTGCGGGACTGAACAAAGCCCTGATTTACAGGGCGTTCTCGTCAAAGGATGAGATCTTCATCCTCACCGCAACCAGTTACTTGGACGAGCTGCGTGCGCAGACCGACGCGGTGCAGCCTGACCCGGATGCTGCTGTGCAGTTGCGGCAGATCCTGACCGTCTTTGCGGATTTCTGTATCGCCTATCCGGCGTTCCTGGATTGTGGGCTGTCGCTCTTGCGACGTCCGGCGCTCGAACTTCGAGACACGCTGTCTGACGCGGCGTGGTTTCGCGTCTCTCGCGCTGTGGGGAGATGCGTGGGCGCTGTCCAGCGTGTTCTGGAGGCTGGTGTGGAGCAGGGGGTGTTCGAGGTTGACGACGCAGGGTTCGTCGCTGGACGTCTGCTGACTCAGATGATGGGTTCGTTGCATCTGTCCCGCGGCGGGGTGTCCCTGCGCGAGAGCCCCGCCGGAGCTCTGTCGGCCGTGGCCGTCGCGCCCGAGCAGGTGCGAGACGGATGTGTACGAGACGCTCTCGCCGTCGTGGGCATCCGGCCGAGCGTCCCGTCATGAACGCAATGAAGGCCCAAACCGTCACGCTACACGGGCACTCGATCAGCTATGTGCAGAAGGGCGCGGGGCCGGTTCTCCTGCTCGTCCACGGCATCGCGGGCTCGCTCGAGACCTGGCGGTCGGTCATCGACCAGCTGGCTCGCAACGCCACGGTGCTCGCGGTCGATCTACCTGGGCACGGCGCTTCGAGTCCCGGCGGTGGGGACTACTCGCTGGGATCGCTGGCGACCGGCTTGCGGGATCTGATGGTGGCGCTCGGCCACGATCGGGCAACCGTTGTCGGGCACTCCCTGGGTGGGGGCATCGCGATGCAGTTCTCGTATCAGTTCCCGGAGATGACCGAGCGCCTGGTGCTCGTTTCCAGCGGAGGGCTGGGACCTGAGGTCAGTGCGGCACTGCGCGCCGCTGTTCTTCCCGGAGCGAATCTCTTCGTCTCAGTGACGGCCGGGGCCACGCGCAGGGCCTCCGGCCTCGCGGGCCGCCTGATCGGCGCGACCGGCGTATCGTCGCCGGGCCTTGAGGAACTGGTGCGCAGCTACGCCTCGCTGGCCGACGCGGACCGACGCTCCGCCTTTCTCGCCACCGTCCGAAGCGTGGTGGGGCTAAACGGCCAGACAGTGCGGGCCGGAGACCGTCTCTACCTTGCACAGGACCTGCCCGTCCTGCTGATCTGGGGGGCCGACGACCCGATCATCCCGGTCGAACATGGCCGGTCCGCGCACGAGCTGCTGCCTGACAGCACCCTCGTCGTGCTTGACGGCGTCCACCATTTCCCACACGTCGAAGCGCCGCAGCGATTTGTCGTGGCACTCGAGACGTTCTGCGCAGCGGCCGAACCGATGGTGTTCGACGCGGAGCGCTGGCGGGCGCGCATGCGCATCGTTCAAACGACCGACTGAGCGCATGCCGCCTGGTGGATTGCGAACATCGCTGGATGGCTGATGTTGACGCGATCGCAGCGACTGCTCGGGTCGTCGTGCGGCCGTGGCGTGTCGCGGATGCCGATCGGTTCTTTGACATGTATCGCCGGCCTGAGGTCACCGATTGGCTCGGTGCCCGTCCGATGGTCGATCGCGACGAGGCGGTTGCGATGATTGGTCGCGCCGCCGACCGACTGGCGGTTGACCCGCGGTATGGCTCATGGGCGGTGATGGAACGCGCCTCTGGTCTGGCGGTGGGATCGGTGTTGCTCAAGCCGTTGCCCGACGGTGCCGGTGAGGTTGAGATTGGCTGGCAGATGCACCCAGATAGCTGGGGCCGGGGTCTGGCGACCGAGGCCGCCGGCGCGGTGTTGGCGCGCGGATTTGAGTACGGCCTGGATGAGGTCTGGGCCGTCACCTACGTCGACAACCATCGGTCGGCCCGAGTCTGCGACAACCTCGGAATGCGCCTGCTGGGTATCACGCATCGCTGGTATGACCACCCGAGCCTCATGTTCTGGATCGGCGCGCACGCTGATCGAGGGCCCTCGATCGAGCCGGACGAGCCCGCGCTGGCGGACGGCGCTCGCCCGGTTGTGGGGTGACTAGCCTCGATGCGTGTCTGGAGTTCGCTGAAAGGGGAATCCGCTATGCCGATCATCATCAACGGCTCCGAGGCGCCGGTGCCCGCCGACGCTCGTGTCTCGCTGCTCGATTTTGTGCGTGAGCAGCTTGAGCTCTACGGCACGAAGAAGGGTTGCAACCAGGGCGCGTGCGGGGCCTGTACGGTGCTCGTCGACGGCGAGCGGATCCTCTCCTGCCTGGCCCTCGCGGTCCAGTACGACGGGCGCGAGGTGACCACCATCGAAGGGCTCGCGAACAACGGCGCGCTGGCCCCGTTGCAGCAGGCGTTCATCGACCATGACGGATTTCAGTGCGGCTACTGCACCCCGGGCCAGATCTGCTCGGCGGTGGGGATGGCGGAGGAGGTGGCCCGTGGGGTGCCTAGCCACGTCACCGACGATCTCGGAGCCACCGAGATCGCGCTCGATCACGACGAGCTCCGCGAACGGATGAGCGGCAACCTGTGCCGTTGCGGCGCCCACAACGGGATCGTTGACGCCATCGCTCAGGTGTACGCGGGGTCGGGCGCGTGATCGAGCTTTCCTATTCACGCGCTACCGATGCCGCCGACGCGATCCGCCGTGCTGAGGCGCAGGCCGCGAAATACCTCGGCGGTGGCACGAACCTCGTCGACCTGATGCGCGAGACCGTCGAGGTCCCGTCGGCGCTCATCGACGTGACTGGCCTGCCGGCCGAGATCGAGGAGACGGACGACGGCGGTCTGATGATCGGCGCGGCCACGCGCAACACCGCGGTGGCCGAGCACCCTGCGGTCCGCACGCGCTACCCGATGCTCACGCGCGCGATCGTCGCCGGCGCCTCAGCGCAGATCCGCAACATGGCGACGGTCGGCGGCAATCTGCTGCAGCGCACTCGTTGCACCTACTTCTATGACACCGACGGCTCGCGTTGCAACAAGCGGACTCCGGGCGAGGGCTGCGACGCGATCGAGGGGTTCAACCGCATCCATGCGATCCTCGGCGGTTCGTCCGCATGCGTGGCGACCCACCCGTCGGACATGTGTGTCGCGCTGGCCGCGTTGGACGCCGTCGTCCACCTTCGCAGCGCGTCGGGAGAGCGCACCGTCGCTCTCTGCGACCTGCACCGGCTGCCCGAGGATCGTCCCGACGTCGAGACGGTGCTCGAGCCTGGGGAGCTGATCACCGCCGTGCAGCTACCCGCGTCGGATCTCGCCGCGCATTCGACGTATCGGAAGGTGCGCGACCGCTCAAGCTACGCGTTCGCGCTCGTCTCGGTCGCGGCCGCGCTGCAGCTCGACGGCGACGCGGTCGCCGACGTGCGCCTGGCCCTGGGCGGGGTCGCCCCCAAGCCGTGGCGGGCGTGGCGCGCCGAGGAGGCGCTGCGCGGCCGGCCGGCGACGGAGGCCAGCTTCCTGGAAGCGGCCGATGCCGAGCTTGCCGACGCCCGTCCACTCGCCGGCAACGCATTCAAGCTGGATCTCACCCGGCGCACGATCGTCGCCGTCCTGCAACAGCTGACCGAGGGAGCCCGCCCATGAGCACCGCCGAATCCCGATCCGCGGTGCCGATCGCCCCCGAGGGCTGGACTCCGAAGGCCGGCCCCGATCCGGTGCTGCGGGGCAAGCATGGCCTCATCGGCGCGCAGGTGTCGCGCCTGGACGGGGCGCTCAAGGTCCGGGGCGAGGCTCGCTTCGCCGCCGAGTACGTCATGGATGGCATGGTCTCCGCCGCGCTGCGCTACAGCACGGTCGCCCGCGGCCGCATCACGACGCTCGACACCGGCGCCGCCGAGGCCGCGGCCGGCGTCGTGCTCGTCATGACCCACCGCAACGCCCCGCGCATCCAGCCGCCGCCGCTGTTCTTGACCGCGCCCAAGGCGGCGGGCGGCAGCGACCTGCCGGTCATGCAGGACGACAGCATCCACTGGAACGGCGAACCGGTCGCGCTCGTCCTGGCCGAGACCCAGGAGCAGGCCGACCACGCCGCCTCGCTGATCGAGCTCGACTACGAGTCCTCGACACCGCAAACCTTCGAGCAGGCCAAGGCGAACCCGCGCACGCCCGACAGCCTCGTCGGCCAGCCGGTCGAGGTGCTGGTCGGCGACGCCGAGGCCGCCCTCGCCGACGCGTCCCACACCGTCGACCTCACCTACCGCACGCCGCGCCACAATCACAACGCGATCGAGCCCCACGCGGTGACGCTCGCCTGGGATGACGACGACCTCATCGTGCACGACGCCAGCCAGGGCGTGAAGCTGCACGCCTGGACGCTCGCGCAGGTGTTCGGGATCGATGAGGGCCAGGTGCATCTCACCTCGCCCTACGTCGGCGGCGGGTTCGGCGGCAAGACGCTGTGGTCCCACCATCTGCTCGGGGCAGCCGCGTCGAAGCTCGCCGGGCGTCCCGTGCGGGTCACGCTCTCACGCGAGGGCGTCTATCGGCTGGTCGGCGGTCGCACGAACACCGAGCAGCGAGTCGCGATCGGCGCCGACGACGACGGCCGCTTCACGGCGCTCATCCACACCGGCATCTCCGCGATGACCGCCCACAACGCGCTTGCCGAGCAGTTCACGTTCCCCGCGCGCCACATGTACGCGACCGAGACCCTGAAGACCGACCAGCAGGTCGTCGACATGGACATGCTCTCCAACTCGTTCATGCGCGCGCCCGGGGAGTCGGTCGGCACCTTCGCGCTGGAGTCGGCGATCGACGAGCTCGCCATCGAGCTCGATCTGGACCCGATCGAGCTGCGGATCCGCAACGAGCCCGAGCAGGACCCAAGCTCGGGCCTGCCGTTCTCCGCCCGTCACCTCGTCGACGCGTGGCGCGCGGGCGCCGAGCGCTTCGGCTGGGAGCGGCGTGCGGCGCCGGGCACGCGCCGGGAGGGCGAATGGCTGATCGGGACGGGCTGCGCGAGTGCGACCTACCCCTACGCGCGCTTTCCCGGCGGCGGCGCGCGGATCAGGCTCGACAAGACGGGCCACGCGACGGTCGAGGTGCCGGCCAACGACATGGGGATGGGGACCTCGACGACCCAGACGATCGTCACCGCCGAGCGGCTCGGCCTGCCCCTGGAGCGGGTCACCGTCGCCCACGGCGACTCCTCGTTCCCCGGCAGCCTGATCGCCGGGGGCTCCTCGCAGACGGCGTCCATCATCGGCGCGGTGATCGCCGCCCAGCGCGCGCTCGTCGAGCAGCTGCTCGCCCTCGCCGGTGATGACTCGCCCCTGGCCGGACTGACCGCCGACGAGGTCGGGAGTCGCGACGAGGGGCTGTGCGAGCTCGCTGACCCGAGCCGCTGGGAGCGTTACTCGAAGATCCTGGAACGGGCGGGCCGTGACGAGCTGACGGTCGTCGCCCTTGCCGCCGACCCGGAGGAGACACAGACCCACTCGATGCACTCCTTCGGCGCGGTGTTCTGCGAGGTCCGCGTCAACACGGTCACCGGCGAGACCCGCGTCGACCGTGTGCTCGGCTCCTATGACTGCGGTCGCATCATCAATCCCAAGACCGCCGCCAGCCAGTTTCGCGGCGGGATCATCATGGGGATCGGCCTCGCGCTCATGGAGGACACCGAGTTCGACGAGCGGACCGGGCGGATCATGAACCCGAGCCTCGCGGAGTACCACATGCCTGTCCACATGGACGTGCCGAGGATTGAGGTGATGTGGACCGATATCCCCGATCCGTACGCCCCGGCAGGCGCGCGCGGAATCGGTGAGATTGGGATCACCGGCGTGGCCGCAGCGGTCGCCAATGCCGTCTACAACGCCACCGGCCGCCGCGTGCGCGACCTGCCGATCACCCTAGACAAGCTGCTCTGAGGGCGTTCACGTGTCGGCGGGAGTGGGGTACCCGACAAGTGCTTGAGCAATCGATTCAGGAGTGACGGAGCGCGAACCAGCCCGGAACCTACCGTCCGCCGGACGGTCAATAGCCTCCTCTTCAGATGCAGTCATCCGCCCATCGGCTCTCTGCCGCGATGCGCGCCGCCGCCGGCGGAGACTTCCCCGAGGCTGACGGAGCCATCGAGGTCCTCTCGCCTCCGCCCGGCCGGGCGATGGCCGTTGTCGCGTTCACCGCCCACTACTTGATCGCGACGTCCGCAGATGAAGACTGGGTGCGCGCAGCGCTGGCGCCAGATGACCTGCTCGCGCCGATGAGCCCGCGCTTTCTCATGGCGCTGGGCGACAAGCTCGACCGGCGCGATGACGGAATCGATCTGCTGCTCGCTGCTCGTGGGCTGGGAGGCAGGTCAACCCTTCGCGAGATCACCGTCGACGAGCACCCTCGCGTGAACCGAGCTCGCGTTCACCGCGAACACGTCCGTGTCTTCACAGACCCGACCGGGGCCGCGACGGTGATCCTCGGGCGCGGGCTGGCAGATCGAACCGAGGTCGCGATCGAGATCACGCCAAACCGCCGCAACCAGGGTGTCGCCCGACAGGCACTGACCGAGGCCCGTCGACTCGCTGGAGCAGACCAAATGCTGTTCGCTCAGACCGCCCCTGGCAATGCGGCCTCCATCCGCACCTTCCTCACCGCGGGCTTTCGCCCGATCGGCAGCGAAGTCCTGTTCTTTTCCGAGCATCGGTCAACCCGCGTGAACTGACGACCGTCGCCAGCACGCTCATGGGGTGCCGCAGATTCTCTCAGCCTGCTGGAACGTGGGCGAGTTCGGGTTGTTTCCCGTTCCGATCCCGATCCCGATCATCCCGTTGGCCGCGAACACTGGATCGGGGAAGTCCGCCACGCCGTGGGTGCGCATGCATTGCGAGAACTTCAGGGCCGCGTGCCGTTTGCCTGCTGTGAGCGCCGGTCTCGGCTGGCCGCCAGTGATCAGCTTCTGGCATGAGCTCATGGCGGACTGGAACTGAGGCGAGCGGATATCGATCGTCGACGGGAGAGCGATCCCAAGGATCGAAGTGACCGGACCCGACGGTCGGGCGCCGCCGGGATCTGGGAAGCCAGACACCCGGTGGAAGCGCATGCACTTGGCGAACGCCAGTTGCGCTGAGGTATTGGATGCTTCGGTGGCGGCGGACACACTGGACCCGCCGCCAGATCCGCACGCGCTCACCGCTAGGGCGGCCAACGTCGCGGCCAGCGGCAAGACGACCACCGAACGTCGCATGGTCTGACCTTGTACACCGTCGGATCTAACAGCGCGGTAACGCCGTTATGTGCCCGTTATCCGCGATCGGCCGCTCTCATCAGCTGGCTCCCTGAGCCAACTCAGCCACCGGCTGCCACTCGCGCCACGTTGCCAGGCGGCCCGCATAATCGTTCTCGGCGATGCCCAGGGGTGTGGCGCCAAGAACACTCGTAGCGGGGGGTGGGTCGGCGTCGACGACGCGCATGATCGCCGCGGCCGAGGCGGACGGGTCACCCGAGACGTTGCTGGCACGCCACTGCTGCTGGCGTTCGCGGAGCTCGTCGTAGGCAGGGTTGGGCTCTGAACGTTTGGCTGACGGCCCGCTCCAATCGGTCGAGAAGCCGCCTGGTTGGACCAGGGTGACATTGATCCCGAACTCTTTCACCTCCTGGGCCAGGGCCTGGCTGATTCCCTTGGGCTACCGGCCGGACGGCGCAGTGACCGCCATGCCGGATTTGCAGGTATTTTCGAGTGGCCCGGGTGGGACTCGAACCCACGACCGACGGATTATGAGTCCGCTGCTCTGACCAGCTGAGCTACCGGGCCGCCCGCGCGGACGCTACTGGTCAGAGCGGGCGGGTGGGGCGGGGGCTCGTTGGGCCGCTGCGGTCGGTATTCTCATGATGCATGCTTTCGGCGGCGGACATCCTGGGACTCGGGCACTCGCTGAGCTCGTTCGGGCAGACCCTGGCGCTGCTGATCACGTTTCTCGGCATCGGCCTGCTCGCGAACATCCTCATTGTCTATGCCGTCGGACAGGTCCTCGCCGAGCGCCGCCAGAACGCGGAGCGCGCCGAGCGCTACCGGCGCTCCCGGGTCAGCTGACCCGGTCCGGGCACCGACCCGGACCCAAGGCTCACGCTACAAGCTTGAGCCACCCCTGAAGGAACGGCGGCGGGCGGCGTCGAAACAGACGCCTGCCAATGAAGCCGTCATCCACTCCCACCGCCATGCCCGAGGCCGTCAACGGCCACCAGGCGCTCTCGGGTTACATCCGGGCGCGCTTCGACGAGTTCTCCCGCTCGCAGAAGGACGTCGCTCAGTACATCGTGGACCACCTCGACGAGGCCGCCTTCCAGACCGCCGAGGAACTCGCCCGGCGAGCCAACACCTCGTCGAGCACGGTGGTCCGGTTCTCGCAGGCGCTCGGCTTCGAGGGCTTCCCCGAGCTGCAGCAAGCCGCCCGCGACGAGTACCGCCGGCGGGTGAGCAGCGGCGGATCCCCGACGGAGGCGCTGGCCGCCGCCGCGCCGCTGTTCTCGCTCGATCACACCGAGTTCGAGGCGGCGCTGGCTGCCGATCACGTCAATGTCGAGGACACCGCGCACAAGCTGTCCCGGTCCGCCGTCGAAGCGGCCGTCGACGCGATCGTCTCCGCCGAGAAGGTGCTGATCGCCGGCACCGATCAGATGGCGTTCTTCGCCAGCTACCTGCGCCACCTCCTGATGCTCCTCGACCTCCGCGCCGAGATCGTGGCCAGCCCGTCCCAGGAGGCGCTGGGCCGCCTGAGCCGGATCGACGCCTCGACGCTGGTGGTGGGGCTGTCGGCCGGCCGGCCGCATCCGCTCATCACTCGGACGATGAAGCTGGCCCGCCATCGCAAGGCGCCGACGCTGGCGATCACCGACGCCACGCTGTCAGAGGTCGCCCGGCTGGCCCGCATCCGCTTGTATTACTCGTCCAACACGCCGGCGTTTGTACGCTCGCACACCGCGCTGCTGTCCATCATCCAGGCGCTGGCCTACGGCGTGTACGCCCGCGATGCGCAGCAGTACGACGTGCGCATCAAGGCGTTCCGGCTCAAGTAGGGCGCGGGCCGACCAGCAGCGACTGCACCGCGCGACCGATCCGGCCGTGCTCGTCCCACAGGACGCTCTCGGCGATGGCGACGCTGCCGGGCATAACCCGCATCTCGGACTGGAGCGCGACCCACTCCCCGACGGGCTCACGCTCGATGGACAGCGTGAGATCGGGGTTGATGAAGACGTGCTCGTCCCAGCTCAGCTCGGACGCGATGCCGTTGCCGAAGTCACCGGCGGCGGCGATCCGGTCGATGGGGAGGGTCGGCTCGCCCGCGATCAGCGGCTGAGCGAGGCGAAACCACGCCGTGGCGGGGCCGGGCTCGCGAAACCGACCCTGCACGAAGCGGATCTCCATCGCCGCGGTGGCGAACCTGCGCCGGCGCTGGCGCCAGTCGTTGACCCGGCCGTCCGCGGGGCCGGGGAACGGCGGCGGCGTCGTCGGCGTCGGTCCGATCGCACTGGGCGCCACCAGCAGCGCCCGGGCGCGGACCACCTCGGTCTCATCGCCGTCGCGCAGGACCGCGTCCAGCAGCGTTACCCGGCGGCCGGGACGGACCACCTCCACCTGTGCCCGCAGCGGACCCTGCGGCACCGGGCGGACGAACTCGTACGTGATCCGGGCCGGGACCAGCGGCAGGTCGGCGGCGTGCTGTGCGAACAGGTGAGCCAGGAGCGCGGCGGGCGCTCCGCCGTGCAGCGCCCCCGGCGCCCAGGGCCCGAGCGCGAGATCGGTGGCGGTGAACCACTCGCCATCGCGGACAAAAACGGTGTCGATCGTCATCGGGCCGACAACCTAGCGCCCGGCTACACTGGCCCCATGGAGCACAACGGCGACACCCCTCGCGACGAGGCGACGTTCACCGTCAAGAGCGGCCTGGCCGAGATGCTCAAGGGCGGCGTGATCATGGATGTCGTCACCCCCGAGCAGGCCAAGCTGGCCGAGGATGCCGGGGCTGCCGCGGTGATGGCGCTCGAGCGGGTTCCCGCTGACATCCGTCGGGACGGCGGCGTGGCCCGCATGTCCGATCCCGAGATGATCAAGGGGATCCAGGAGGCGGTCACGATTCCGGTGATGGCCAAGGCCCGGATCGGCCATTTCGCCGAGGCCCAGGTACTCGAGGCCCTCGAGGTGGACTACATCGACGAATCCGAGGTCCTCACGCCTGCCGACGAGGCCAACCACATCGACAAGTGGCGGTACAAGATTCCGTTCGTGTGCGGCGCCACCAACCTCGGCGAGGCGCTGCGCCGGATCGGCGAGGGCGCGGCGATGATCCGCTCCAAGGGCGAGGCCGGCACCGGCGATATCGTCGAGGCGGTCCGCCACCTGCGCGTCATCCGCGGGGAGATCCGCCGCCTGGGCGTGCTCGACGCCGAGGAGCTGCCGACCGCGGCCAAGGAGTTGGGCGCCCCGCTGCCGCTCGTGCGCCAGGTCGCCGCTGACGGGCGCCTGCCGGTCGTTCTCTTCTGCGCCGGTGGCATCGCCACCCCGGCCGACGCGGCTCTGGTGATGCAGCTCGGTGCCGAGGGCGTGTTCGTCGGCTCCGGCATCTTCAAGTCCGAGGATCCCGAGCGCCGCGCTCGCGCGATCGTCGAGGCGACGACGCACTTCCGGGATCCCGCCCGGGTGGCCGCCGCCTCGACCGGGCTCGGGCAGCCGATGGTCAGCCTCGAGACCTCCAAGCTCGAGACCGAGCAGCTGCTGGCCGCCCGCGGCTGGTAGCCGTGGCCGACGGCTCGGCGCCCGGCCCGCCGCGCGTCGGGGTCCTCGCCCTCCAGGGCGACTTCGAGGCCCACGCCGCGATCCTGCACCGCCTCGGTGCCACTCCCCGCGAGGTCCGGGTGCCGGCCGACCTCGCCGGCCTGGACGCGCTCGTCCTGCCGGGCGGCGAGTCGACGGTGATGACGCTCGGCATCGAGCGCGAGGGACTCGGTGATCCGCTGCGCGACCTGGCGGCATCGGGCACGCCGGTCCTGGGCACGTGCGCCGGGATGATCATGCTCGATCGCGCCCACCTTGGGGTGCTCGACGTCGAAGCCCGGCGCAACGCCTTCGGGCGCCAGCTGCACTCCTTCGAGGCCGACCTCGATGTCGCCGGCGTCTCCGGCGGACCCGTGCACGCGGTCTTCATCCGCGCCCCATGGGTGGCGGAGATCGGGCCGCGGGTGGAGGTGCTGGCCCAGGTGCAGGGCCACCCGGTCGCGGTGCGCCAGGACAACATCCTCGCGGTGTCGTTCCACCCCGAGCTCAACGGCGAGCCGCGCCTGCACGAGCTGCTGCTGACGCTCGCCGCCGGCCGAGAACCCGCGTAGCCCAACGCGCCGACTCCCGGTGCGATCAGACCGCGCGGGGCGCAGCGAATCCGTCGTTTGAGGCAATTCGCACGTGGGTAGCTCCGGTCACCGGATACGTCATCTGGAGGAGGCGGACATGTCAGGACGAGTTGCTCGGGTGGCCGGAGACCGGCCACGTCGTCGCGTGGGGATCGGCACGGGAATGGCGCTGGCGGCGATCGCGGCGGCGCTGCTCGCGGTCGGCGTGTTCGGGTCCGCGCCGTCGGCGCACTCGGTGCCGGGGCAGCAGCAGCGGGCCCCGCGCAGCATCCAGCCCGCCGATCAGGGGTCGATCAACGCGCAGGTCAACTCGCTCATCCGCCGGATGACCGTCCCCGAGAAGTTCGGGCAGCTCGAGATGTCAGGACCGCAGGGTGTCAACGGCACGCCGGGCACCGTGCTGCTCAACGAGGCGCGGGCCGGCCAGGTCGGCTCGGTGCTCGACATGGTCGGCGTCGCCAACATCAACCGGCTCCAGCAGGCCGCCCTCCAGTCACGCCTGCATATCCCGATCATCGCGGCGCTCGACGTCATCCACGGCTACAAGACGATGTTCCCGGTCCCGCTGGCCGAGGCCGCGAGCTGGGACCCGGCACTCGTGTCCAACGACGAGTCCGTGTCGGCGTCGGAGGCGACCGCCGACGGGCTGAAGTGGACGTTCAACCCGATGGTCGACATCAGCCGCGATCCGCGCTGGGGCCGGGTCGTCGAAGGCGCCGGGGAGGATCCGTTCCTCGGCTCGGCCATCGCCGCCGCCAAGGTGCGCGGCTATCAGGGCAATGACTTCGCCGCCCGGGACAAGATGGCCGCCACCGTCAAGCATTTCGCCGCCTACGGGGCGCCGGTGGCGGGCCGTGAGTACAACACGGTCGACATGTCGACCCAGCAGCTCTACAACGACTACCTGCCGCCCTACAAGGCGGCGATTGACGCCGGCGCGGCGACTGTGATGAGCTCGTTCAACTCCCTCAACGGCGTGCCGAACACCGCCAACCCGTACACGCTGCAGACGATCCTGCGCCAGGAGTGGGGCTTCAGCGGCACCGTCGTCAGCGACTACCAGGCGGTACAGGAGCTCGAGGCGTTCGGCTACGCCGCCAACCAGTCCCAGGCGGCGCAGCTCGCGCTCACGGCGGGGGTCGACATCGAGATGGCGGTGACGATCCCGAGCGTGTACTCGACCTATGCCAACAGCGGGCCCCAGCTGCTCGCGCAGCACAGGATCACGATGGTCCAGCTCGACACGGCGGTTCGCCACGTGCTCACGCTCAAGTACCTGGCCGGCCTGTTCCGCCACCCGATGACAAACCCGAACCGGGTCACCACCGCCGAGCTGACCCCCGCGAACCTGGCGGCGGCCCGGACCGCGGCCGATGAGTCGATGGTGCTGCTGCGCGACCAGAACCACGCGCTGCCGCTGAGCACCGGCACGTCGTCGATCGCGGTGGTCGGCCCGCTCGCCGACGACGCGCTGGACCAGCTCGGTCCCGACGTGCCGATCGGCTATGACACCACCCCCGCCGACCTGGGGTCCGTTGACAAGATCGTCCCGGTGCTCGACGGGATCAAGGCGGCGGCGCCGAACGCCACCGTCACCTACGCGCAGGGCTGCGACGCCAACTGCACATCGGACGCCGGGTTCGGCGCCGCGGTGAGCGCGGCCCGGGCGGCGGCGGTCACCGTCGTGGTCGTCGGCGAGCCGTCGTCGGACACCGGCGAGGCATCGTCGCGGACGTCGCTGGACCTGCCCGGCGATCAACTCGCGCTCGTGCAGGCCATCGCCAACACCGGCAACCCGTACGTCGTGGTGATGATGAACGGCCGGCCGCTCACGGTGAACTGGCTGGCGGCCAACGCCCCGGCGCTACTTGAGGCGTGGTATCCCGGCACCGAAGGGGGCAACGCCGTCGCCGACGTCCTGTTCGGCAAGGTCGACCCCGGCGGCAAGCTGCCGATGTCGTTCCCGGTCAACGTCGGGCAGATCCCGATCTCCTACAACGAGCTGCCGACCGGCCGGCCGTTCGATCCCAACAACAAGTACACGTCGAAGTACCTCGACGCCCCGAACGCGCCGCTGTATCCGTTCGGCTACGGGCTCTCCTACACGACGTTCTCGGTGTCGAGCCCGCACGTGTCGGCGACCAGCGTGTCGAGTCACGGACAGCTGGCCGCGACCGCCACCGTCACCAACACCGGTTCGGTCGCCGGTGACGACGTGGCACAGCTGTACATCCACGAGGACGAAACGCCGATCCTGCAACCGGTGGAAAAGCTCGAGGGCTTTGAGCGGGTCACGCTCGCGCCGCGCCAGTCAAAGACGGTCACGTTCACGCTGGGCCCGCAGAACCTCGGCTACTACAACGATGCCGGCCAGTTCGTGGTCACCCCGGGCCAGTTCAACCTATGGGTGTCTGACAGCTCGGTGGTGGGGACGCCGACCACGTTCAACGTGAACTGATGCGCCCGGTGGTCGGCATGCGGATCGCGTGCCGCGCCGGCCTGCTGACCGCCGTCTGCACGCTGGCGCTCGCGCTCGGCCCGCCCGGACAGGCTGTCGCCAGCCCCGGTGGGGGCGGCCTCACCCATGCCCAACGCGCGACGCTGCGTGGGATCGCCGCGGACACGTGGCGGTTCTACGCCGCGGACGTCGACCCGGTGACCCACCTGCCCCTCGACAACCTCGGCCCCGGCAGCGTCCGCGGGACGTACACCTCGGCGGCGAACATCGGCGTGTACCTGTGGGCGGTGGTCGCCGCCCGCGATCTCGGATTGATCAACCGGGCCCGCGCCGACTCACTGGTCACCGCCACGCTGCACGAGGTGGCCACCCTGAAGCGCTTCGACGGCTTCCTGTACCAGTGGTATGACACCGGTGATGGCAACGTCCTGCTCAACCCTGGGCAGGGGGACTGCACCGAGACGACGCCGGCTCAGGACAACTGCTGGTTCGTCTCAGCCGTCGACAACGGCTGGTACGCGTCGGGGCTGATCGAGGTCCGCCAGGCGCTGCCCGAGCTCCGCGGCCTCGCCGATCCGCTGCTGCACGCGATGAACTTCGCGATCTTCTATGACAATCGGGCCCAGACGGACTGCAACACCAACGCGTCGCTGCCCGGCGACCCGGCGACCGGCCAGCAGTACGGCGGCTACTACGTCGATCAGGGTCCAGCCGGCTACCACAACGGCGCGCTGTACTCCGACCCGCGGATCTCGATGTACATTGGCATGGGACTGCATCAGATGCCCGGAGACGTGTGGTGGCGCACATGGCGGACGCTGCCGCCGCAGCGCTGCCCCACCGACCCGGACTTCTCCACCCAGGGCCAGTGGCCGACCCCCGGGTACTGGCAGACCTACACCGACCCGCAGTCGGGCAAGCGGTTCCCGGTCTGGGAGGGGCACTATGTGTATCCCGCCGACCCGTCGCTGACGTTCGTGCCGACGTTTGCCGGCGGGATGTTCGAGGGGCTGATGGCCAATCTCGTCGTGCCCGAGACGACGTGGGGCACCCGCAGCTTCGGGCTCGACGATGTGCGCTGGGCGCAGGTGCAGGAGCGCTACGCCACTCAGGTCCTGCACTACCCGGTGTGGGGCATGTCGCCGTCGAGCACGCCTGACGACACCGGCGGCTACGCGGGATACGGCGCCGCCGGCCTGGCGTTCGGCGCCGGCGGCGGGCTGGCTCAGTGCACGACCTGCGCCACCGAGACGGCGGTCACCCCGCACGCATCGGTGATCGCGCTGCCGGTGCTCCCGCAGCCGGCGTACGCCAACATCGAGGCGCTGCGCCGGCTGTACCCCGGGATCTACACCGCGGACGGGGGCTTCTACGATGCCGTCGATCCGGCGACCGGCGCGGTCGGCCACCGGCGGCTCGTGCTCGACCAGTCGATGATCATGGCCGGCATCGACGACGCGCTCAACGACGACGCGCTTGGCCGATACTTCGCGCGGGACCCGGTGTCATGGGCGGCGCGGCTGTATCTGTCGATCGAGCGGCTGTCGCTTAACGCTCGCCACTGAAGTCGCGAGCCCTTATCCGGGCTCAGGTAGGGGTGCGCTCGCGCCGCGCATACTCGCGAAAGTCGCGCTCGAACCGCGCCCATTCCAGTCGGGGCAGGCCGTCGGGGTCGGGCCCCGGCGGTGGCGGCATCGGCTGATCGCCGCCGGGCGGGTCGTCCTGGTCGCGCCCGCGTGACAGCCACGCGGCCAGCGCCGCGATCCAGGTTCCGACTCCGTACACGAGACCCGCCAGCACGGCGTGGTGGGTGAGCAATGCCAGCCCGCCCACCGCATACAGCCCCAGTGCGCAGATCACCAGCCGCCGCAGCTCGCCAAACGCCGCCGGCTGGCGGGGCGCGTGCACGCAGGCGCTGGCGATGATCGCGCCCAGGAGGATGACGGCGAAGACCAGCTTCCACACGGCGGAGAGCTCCACGACCACGGCCCCTCATGATGGGCCTCATCGGACCGGAAATCAACCCTGCCGGACGGGGGGGACGGCGCTGCCCGCGCTCAGACCTCGAGGCCGTGGCGCATCGTGTTCTCGCTCACGGCGCGCTGCTCGACGAACTGGAGCAGGTAGTCGGGTCCGCCGGCCTTCAGGCCCGTTCCCGACAGCCGGTTGCCGCCGAACGGCTGGCGGGCGACCATCGCGCCGGTGATGCCGCGGTTGACGTAGAGGTTGCCGACCGGCGAGCGCTCGCGCACCCGGCGCACGATCCCGGGATCGCGGGTGAACAGGCCGCCGGTGAGCGCGTAAGTCAGCCCGTCGATCGCATCGCACGCCTGCTCAACGCCGGTGACGCGCTCAACGGCGAGTACCGGCCCGAAGATCTCCTCCTCGAGCACCGCCGAGCCGGCGGGGAGCCCTGCGGCGAGCGTCGCCGGGCAGAACCAGCCGTCCTGCGCCGGCGGCGCGGCCTGAGCGACGATCCGACCCTCCTGGGCCGCGATCTGCGCGTATCGGTTCACGCGTTCCTGGGCGTCACGCTCGATCACGGGGGGGACGTCGGTGCCGAGCGTCTGGGCCTGCCCGACCACCAGGGTCCGCACGGCGCCGGCGAGGCGCTCGAGCAGCTGATCGGCGATCGCCTCGTGGACGAGCACCCGCGATGCCGCCGAGCACTTCTGTCCGGCGTAGTGAAACGCGGACGCGACGATCGCCGGGACGGCCTCGTCGAGGTCGGCATCGGCGGCGACGATCACGCAGTTCTTGCCGCCTAGCTCGGCGACGACCTGCTTGAAGTGGCGCTGACCGGCGGTGACCTGCGCCGCAGTGGCGATGATCTGCCGGCCGACCGCCAGCGAACCGGTGAACGCGATGGCATGAACGCCGGGGTGCGACACGAGCGCGGCGCCGGCGTCGCCCTCACCCGGGAGCAGTGAGATGGCGGCGGGCGGAACGCCGCCGGCGCGGAGCGCCTGGACGAGGCGATAGGCCAGCGCCGGAGACTGCTCGGCCGGCTTGAGCACGACGGCGTTGCCGGTGGCCAGCGCCGCCGCGGTCATCCCGCACGGGATGGCGAGCGGGAAGTTCCACGGGGAGATGACCGCCACCACGCCGCGCGGCACGTAGTGCAGCTCGTTGCGCTCGCCCGGCAGTTGGAGCAGCTCCCGGCCGCGGCCCAGCTCGACGGCGGCGCGGGCGTAGTACTCGAGGAAGTCGATCGCCTCGCACACGTCGCCGTCGGCCTCCGGCCACGGCTTGGCGCACTCGCGCACCTCGAGCGCGGCAAGCTCGAGCCGGCGCTCACGCAGCCAGGCGGCGGCGGCGAGCAGCGCGGCGGCCCGGGCCGGGGGCGGGGTAGCGCGCCAGATGTGCCCGCCCCGCTGCGCCTCAGACACGGCGGCGTCGACGTCGGCGGGGCTCGCTCGGGCCGCTTCGGCGACGAGCCGGTCAGGCGCGCCCGGGTCGGTGGACGCGAGCGCGCCGGTGGTGCGGGTGTCCTCTCCGATCCAGATCGGGACCGCGAGCGGCAGCTCGGCGTCGACGCCGTCCAGCGCCTGCCCGAGGCCGGCGCGGACCGGGGCGCGGCGCAGCTCGAGGATCGGCTCGTTGGCAAAGGGCGTCATCGGCGCGGTCATGGGCGGATCGCACGTTAGACCGCCGGGGCGCTGATAGTCTCGCCGCCGCGATGGAGGGCTCAGGCTCAGGCGGCGCCAGCGTCATCATCCGCGTCCGCAACGAAGCGCGCAGCCTGGCGCGATGCCTCGCGCTGGTGGCCGGCCAGCGCGGACTCGGGGGCCCGCCGGAGGTGATCGTCGTCGATTCCGGGTCCGATGACGGGAGCGCGGCGGTGGCGCGGCGGGCCGGCGCCCGGGTGGTGAGCATCGCGCCGGCCGCGTTCAGCTTCGGCGGCGCGCTCAACCTCGGCGCGCAGACGGCCGGCCACGAGGCGCTCGTGTCGCTCTCCGCCCAC
>DATCFW010000472.1:0-7670 GCA_036509295.1 Solirubrobacteraceae bacterium
CCGCACCGTCGACGCGGAGGGCACCGCCGTGACGGACGGCCCCGCTGGCGCGGAGCGCTCCGCCGACGCGGAGGGCGCCGCCGACGGACGCGAGTCAGAGGGCTCGGGCGCGACGCCGGGCGCGTCCCCGGACCCATGACTCTAGACGGATGACTCTATAGTCGGAAATTAGGCTGACCCAAGGCGGCGAGGGCTACCCTGAGGTGATGCCGAGACGCGCCCGATTGGCTCTCATCGGAGCTGTCGCGGGCGTCGCGCTCTTGGCGCTCACGTGGTACCTCGCGCACTACGTCGGGCTCCTCAAGCGGGCCGACGTCAACATCCTGAAGGGATTCGCCCAGCTCGACCGGCCCGGGTTGGACGGTGTGACGAACCTCATCGCGGGCCTGTGCGACCCCCAGCACTACGTCTTCCTCGCCGTCATCCCGGTGGCGATGGCGTTGATCCGCCGGCGGCCGCGGGTGGCGATGATGGTGCTGGGGATCCTGCTCGCGGCCAACGAGACCACCCAGCTGCTCAAGCCGCTGCTCGCGGCGCCGCGCGACTATGTGTACTGGGACCCGATCGGTACCGCTTCGTGGCCCAGCGGGCATGCCACCGCGGCGATGTCACTTGCGTTGTGCACGGTGATCGCCGCTCCCGCCCGGCGCCGGCCGGCGGTGGCGGCGGCGATGACGGCGTTCGCGATCGCTGTCTGCTACTCGTTCCTCGAGCTCGGCTGGCACTACCCGAGCGACGTGTTCGGCGGGTTCCTCGTCGCGGCGACCTGGACCCTCTTGGGAGTCGCCGGCCTTACCCTCTACGAGGCCCGCCACCCGTCGCCGACCGGGCCGGACCCGCTGCGCCCGCGTCACGCCGCGGTGACGGTCAGCGAGGCGTTGATGCCTGCCGTGACGATTCTCGTCGCGGCGGCGGTGCTGGTGGTGCTGATCGTTCTGGCGCACCCGCACCAGGTCATCGACTACGCCCGAGCCCACGAGACGTTCGTCATCGGCGCCGGCTTGATCGGGGTGATGGGGCTGCTGCTGTCGTCGGGGCTGACGCTGATGCTGCGCGCCGCGCCGGCTAGCGGAAGCGGCCCGGCTCCCACAACGGCTCGGCGCCGTCGTTGGCTCCGCGGCTGAGGATGAACAGCAGGTCAGACAGGCGGTTGAGGTAGCGGACCACCTCGGGGCTGCAGTCCTCGCCGCAGGCGATCGTCTGGCGTTCGGCGCGCCGGCACACCGTCCGGCACACATGGAGCGCAGCGGCCGCCGGCGTCCCGCCGGGCAGCACGAAGGACTTCAGCGCCGGCAGGTCCGCATTGACCTGATCGCAGCGCTCCTCGAGCCACGTCGTCTGCTCGGGGAGCACGCGCAGCCGCTCGCGCCCGGCGTCCTCGGGCGCCGCGATATCCGCTCCGACGTCGAACAGGTCGTTCTGGACTCGGGACAACCACCCGACGTACTCGGATGGCAGGCCGGGCACGGTGAGCGCGACGCCGATCTGGGCGTTGAGCTCGTCGACGGTCCCGTAGGCCTCGATCCGCGGATGCGTCTTGGCCACCCGGCTCATGTCGCCGAGATGGGTCTCGCCGCCGTCGCCGAGGCGGGTGTAGATGCGGGTGAGGTTGACGGTCATGGCGCCGGCCCCGAGTGTACGAGCCCCGGGACACGCGGGCACGGTACGATCAGCCCCGTTCAAGGTCGGTGGCGATGGGAAGTCGGTGTGAATCCGGCGCGGACCCGCCACTGTGACCGGGGACGTCAGTCTCACGATGTGCCACTGGTCGGCTTCCCGCCGACCGGGAAGGCGGGGACTGATAGGCCCGGGAGCCAGGAGACCACCCTCCGACCACAAGCCAAAAGCCCTCGTGGAAAGGGTGGCCCTCATGAAGATCAGACGTTTCCCACTGCTCGGCGGTGCAACCGCCGTGGCTGCGCTCGCCGCCGCCGTACCGGCCCTGGCCGGCTCGCCCGCGGTGTCGGTCCGCGTTGAAGGAGTCAACCGCACGCTGCTGCCGGCCACCGTGGTGCACGGCGACGCCGGCCCCGTCACCAAGGGCGGCACGCCCGCCGGCACCTGCCCGGGCAGTTCCGGCGCCGGGGACCTCGATGCCGCGACGCATCACCACTGGGCCGGGACCTACAGCACCGGCCTGGGGATCGAGATCGAAGCGATCCTGGGAGAGACTCACAAGTACAGCCCGCACGGCTACTACTGGGGCATCTGGGTCAACAGCCGCTTTGCGTCGGCCGGTATCTGCGATCTCAAGCTCCACGCCGGTGATCAGCTGCTGTTCGCGCCGGTCCCGGCCAAGGGATCGACGTACCCGATCGTCCTATCGGCGCCCGGCCGCGCCACCGCCGGTCGCGCATTCACGGTCAAGGCAAGCTACTTCGGCGCCAAGGGCGCCGCCAAGCCCCTCTCCGGCGTCACGATCACCGGCGCCGGCGTCACCAACGCGCAGGGCGTCGCCACCGTCACCGCCCCCGAGGCCGGCAAGCTGAAGCTGGTCGCCTCGCGCAAGGGCGACATCCGCGCCGAGGCAACCGTGGCGGTCTCCGGCTAAGCGGCCGGACGCCACCGCCGATCGTGTCGTTCCGGGTCCGCACCGCGCTCGCCGCCGTGGCCACCGCCGTGGTCTGCGGCGGGTGCGGGCTCGGGCCCGGACCCGGCACCAAGAGCGTCAGCCTGACGATCACGAAGGGCTTCGGCAGCCAGCACATCGGCGCGCTGACCAGGAGCCAGGTGCCGGGCTCCGAGACGGTGATGCGCATGCTCGAGCGCTCGTACCCGGTCTCAACGCGCTACGGCGGCGGTTTCGTCGCCTCGATCGACGGGCTGGCCGCCGCCGGCCCTGAGCGCGACTGGTTCTACTACGTCAACGGCGTGCAGGCCGCGCAGGGCGCCGCGACGACGGGCGTCCACGCGGGAGACCACATCTGGTGGGACCTGCACGACTGGAGCGCCACCGACGCGATCCCCGCCGTCGTCGGGTCGTTTCCCGAGCCGTTCGTCAACGGAATCGCCGGCAAGCGGTATCCCGTCACCGTCGAGTGCGCCGCCAACGTCGGTGCCGCCTGCAAGCGGGTGACCGCGCAGCTCAACGCCGCGCACGTGCCCGCCGCGCCGCAGCTCATCGGCACCGGATCGGGCCCCGACACGCTCGGCATCGTCGTCGGAACCTGGCCGGAGATCCGCGGCGAGGTCGCCGCCGAGCTCATCGACCACGGGCCCGGGGCCAGCGGGGTGTACGCCACCTTCGGTGCGGGCGGCGGGTCCCTGCGCCTGCTCAACCCGCGCAACCAGGTCGTCCGGACGCTCGGCGCCGGGGCGGGGCTGATCGCGGCCACCGCCGACAACTCCTCGGTCCCCACCTGGCTGGTGACCGGCACCGACGCCGCCGGGGTCAACGCCGCCGCCGCCGAGCTCACCGCGACGGCGCTGCACGACCACTTCGCGCTCGCGGTAGACGGGACGACGCGGTTGCCGGTCCCGCTCCAGGGATCACAGTGATCTACCGGCGCCGCGCGAGCCCGTTGCACAGCGCGCGCGCCGGGGCTGGATGCGCCTACTGCCTGGCGCTGGCGATCGCCACGCTGACATTGTCGAACCCGATCGCCCTCGCCGCGATGGTGCTCGGCGTGTTGGGGGCCGGCGTGGCCGCCGGCGTCGGTCGCCAGCTCGGCCGCGCGGCGCTGCTGGGCCTGCCGGTGGTGGCGGCGATCGTGCTCATCAACGTCCTCGTCAGCCACGACGGGCTCACCGTTATCGCCCGGCTCGGCGATCTGCCCATCCTCGGCCACACCGACATCACGCTCGAGGCGACCGTGTACGGCGCGATCCTGGGCCTGCGCGCGGTCGCTCTCATCCTCTGCGGGATCCTCTACACGCTCGCGGTGGACCCCGACGAGGTCCTGCGCCTGTTCCGTCGCGTCTCGTTCCGTTCGGCGCTGTCGGCGACGCTGGCGACGCGGATGGTGCCGATCCTCATCCGCGACGGCCGGCGGCTGGCCGAGGCGCAGCGCTGCCGGCCGGGGCCGCCGCCGTCGCGACTGACGCTGATGCGCGTCGCCTGCACCGGCGTGCTCGATCGCGCGCTCGACGTCGCCGCCGCCCTCGAGGTGCGCGGCTATGGGGTGGCGCGGCGTCCGCCGGCGTATCGGCCGCCCTACTCGCGCCACGATCTCGAGTTCCTGGTCGCCGCGGTCGCGATCATCGCGGTGGCGATCGCCGGCCGGGTGACCGGCTGGGCATCGTTCATCGCCTATCCGTCGGTCCACGCGGCGGGATGGTCCGCGCTCGGGGTGGCCGTCGGGCTGGTGGCCGTGGCGTGGCTGCCGTTCGCCGATCGCCGGGGGCTGCGCCGGTGAGCGCGATCTCGCTCGAGGGGGTCACCTACACGTACCCGGGCGCGACCGCCCCGGCGCTGATCGATGTCAACCTCGAGATCGCACCCGGGGAACTGGTGGTGGTCGCCGGCGGCTCGGGCTCGGGGAAGTCGACGCTGCTGCGGGCGATCAGCGGCCTGGTGCCGCATTTCCATGGGGGCACCTTTGCCGGCCGGGTCATCGTCGCCGGGATGGACACCCGCCGCCATGGTCCCGGTGAGCTGGCGCAATCGGTGGGAACGCTGTTCCAGGATCCCGAGACCCAGGTGGTGACCGGCACGGTCCGGGCCGAGCTCGCGTTCGGCCTGGAGAACCGTGGACGGACGCCCGCGGCGGTCGCGCGCGGCGTGGAGGAGACAGCGCTGGCACTGGCGATCGACCATCTGCTCGACCGCTCCACCGCCGAGCTGTCCGGCGGGGAACTGCAGCGAACCGCGCTCGGCGCGGCGCTCGCCGGCGTGCCCGAGATCGTGGTGCTCGACGAGCCGACATCCCAGCTCGATCCGGTCGCCGGTGACGAGTTGATCGGCCTGCTGCACCGGGCCAACGAGGACTCCGACGCGACGATCGTGCTCGCCGAGCATCGGCTCGAGCGGTGCCTGGGCGCGGCCGACCGCGTGCTGGCACTGCACCGCGGCCGGATCGTGTGCGACGCCTCGCCGCCGGAGTTCTTGCGCTGGGCGGCGCGCGAGGCCCCGAACCTGCAGACCCCGGGGGCCAAGCTGCTGTCCTGCCTGGGGATCGCGCCGGTCGCCGGCGTCAAGCGCGCCCGGGCGGCGCTGCGCGGCCGCGGCCTGTTGCCGGAGCGGGCCGCCGACGGCGAGGCGGCGATCGGTCCGGCCGGCGGAGCCGCTGACGCCGCCGGTCGCCGCCGCGGTCGCCGGTCGCGCTCGGGTGGTGGGTCGACTCCGGCGCTGGCGTTTGACCGCGTGTGGCACGAGCTGCGATCGGGCCCGGCGATCCTGCGCGACGTCTCTCTGTCCCTCGCGCGCGGCGAGCGCGTCGCGCTGATGGGCCGCAACGGTGCGGGCAAGTCAACGCTCCTGCGGCACGCCGCCGGACTGCTGACCCCGACGCGCGGCACCGTAACCCGCAGCGGCCGGGTGGCGCTACTGCTGCAGAATCCGACCGACTACCTCGTCCACGAGCACGTCGCCGACGAGGCTCCCGGCGTGGCGCTGGCCGCCGTCGGGCTGCACGACGAGGCGTTCGCGCGCCGCCACCCCCGGGAGCTGTCCGGCGGCGAGAAGCAGCGCCTCGCCCTCGCGGTGGTGCTCGGAGACCTCGCCGACCCGCCGGCGGCGATCTGCCTCGATGAGCCGACGCGGGGCATGGATCGTGACCACAAGCAGGCGCTCGCCGTACTGCTGGGCGGGCTCGACGCGGCGGTGGTGGTGGCCACCCATGACCCCGAGTTCGCCGCCGCGTTCGCCGATCGGGTCATTCTGCTCGCCGACGGCGCCCCGATCGCCGACGGCGCCATCGCGGAGGTGCTCGCCGGCGGCAGCTACTTCGCCACCGAGACCGCTCGCATCCTGGGCGGCGCCGGGGGCGCGCTCACGCCGGCCGACGGCGTCGCGTTGATCGCGGCGCGGTTCGCGCCGGTGGCGGCGATGCCGTGAGCTGGCAGGCCGGAGCGTTCGCGCTGCTGGCCGTGGCGCTGGCCGGCGGGTTTGCCTGGTATGAGCACCAGCGGCCCGACGCCCGGATCGTCGCGCTCGTCGGCACGCTCAGCGCGTTCGCCGCGCTCGGCCGGATCGCTTTCGCCGCGGTGCCGAACGTCAAGCCGACCACTGACATCGTGCTGATCGCCGGGTACGCGCTCGGCGGGGGCCCCGGGTTCGCCGTCGGTGCCATCGCCGGCCTGACCTCAAACTTCTTCTTCGGGCAGGGACCCTGGACGCCATGGCAGATGGCCGCCTGGGGGGCTACCGGCCTCATTGGGGCCGGGCTGGCCCGGCTGATGAGGTTGCGCGGCCGCTCCGACGCGGGAGCGGCGCCGGTGATGGGCCGCTGGCCGCTGGCGATCGTCTGCGGCATCGTCGGCTTCGCGTACACGGTCGTGCAGGACGTCGGCGACTGGGTCACCTACAGCGACCACAGCGCGGCGCAGCTCGCGGCCTACGTCGGTCAGGGACTCGGCTTCGACGCCATCCACGCCGCCGGCTGCGTCATGTTCGCACTCGCGCTCGGGCCCGTGCTGACCCGCTCGATCCAACGGTTCGCCCGTCGGCTCCAGGTCGAGTGGATCGCGCCGGTCGCCTCGGCGTCTCCGGGCACGGTCGCGCCGCTGATCGTCGCCGTGGCGCTGGCGGCGGGGGTCGCGTCGGTGGCCGCGCCCGCCCCAGCGGCCCGAGCGACCACGCCCACGGCCGCGACCGCGCCGGCCGCGGCGGGCGGCGCGGTGACCTACCTGCTCGGCGCCGAGAACGCTGACGGCGGGTTCGGCGCCGCGCCCAGACAGCCGTCGAACCAGCTGTACGCTGGGTGGGCGGCGCTCGGGCTGGCGTCAGCCGGCCGGGACCTGAGCACCGTGACCCACGGGATCGGCCTGATGGACTACATCCGCTCCGCGACGGGCTCGCTGCGCGATGTGGGGTCACTGGAACGGACGATCCTCGTCATTCACGCCGCCGGGCTGTCGGCCACCGGCTACGACGGACACGACCTGGTGGCGGAGCTCGAGCAACGGGTGCGTGCCGACGGGTCGGTTGGCGAACAGCTCAACCTGACGGCATTCGCCGTGCTCGCCCTGCGCGGCGCGGGCGCGACCGTGGGTGCGCCGACGCTGCGGTGGCTGATCCGCCAGCAGGACCGTGACGGCGGCTTCGGGTTCGCCACGGCCGGCGGCAGCAGCGACGCAGATGACACCGGCGCGGCGCTCGAGGCGCTCGCCGGCGACCGCGCCGCCGCGCGGGTGAGGGCGCGCGCGGTCTCGTTCCTGCACCGTCAGCAGAACCGCGACGGCGGCTTCCCCGCCCAGCCGGGGGCCGAGTCAAACGCCCAGTCGACGGCGTGGGCGATGCAGGGCCTCGAGGCCAGCGGGGTGTCGCCCGCCGGCTTCCGCGTCGCCGGAGGCGCATCGCCGGTGGGCTACCTCGAGTCGCTCGCCGCCCCGGACGGGTCGATCCGCTACGCCCGGGGGGTGAGCCAGACACCGGTGTGGGTGACGGGGGAGGCGCTGATGGCGCTTGAAGGCAAGCCGCTCCCGGTCGCACCCCCGGCGGCCCGGCCGCCTCAGCCGACTCCGGCGACTCCGGCGACTCCGGCGACTCCGGCGCCGACGCGATCGGCCCG
>DATCFW010000473.1:0-4182 GCA_036509295.1 Solirubrobacteraceae bacterium
CCGCCCGGCGCGCCAGCGAGCGCCTGGCCGCGCAGCTGCTCATAACGATCGACATCACCGCGCTCGCGGGCACCGTCATCGATCGCCCTCCTCTCGTGGATGATCAGCCCGTGCGAGCGCCCGCTCGATCGAGCGGCGATGAACCCGCACCCCGAACCGCTCGGCGATCAACTCGACAAGATCCGCCGAGCGCAACCCCGGATCGGCCGCGAGCCGCTCCCGTGCGAACGTGAGGACCTCGTCGGTCAGCTTGTGCGCGCGCCGCGGCCCCGGCCGTGCCGGCACCAGCCCGGCCAGCCCCCCGGCGTCCAACGCCGCGGCCGCCTCATAGAACGACGGGCGCGAGAACCCGAACTCCTGCGCCGAGCGCGCGACGGTGTCGCCACCGACCCGCACGCGGCGGACCATCTCGTACTTCACCTGCACCAGATCCCGCGGGTCAAGGAACTCCGAGCCGGCGAACCGCTCATCGCTAACCGCCCCCGGCCGCGGGTTCAAGCTCCGCTCCGCCCGCAACGCCGCGACCTTCGGATCCTCACCCTGACCGGCCATCACCAACCTCCCTCTAATAGTGTCAGGATGATTATGCCGTCACTATCGGACGGAACGACTGCGGAGACCGACGACAGGCCCATGCCGCTGCCATATCACGGTGCCATTTCACGCACCAGACACGAAGAGCTCCACCAGCTAGCGGCATAATTGCCCTTACGCTCGCGGCAGAATTCGCCTTACACGCCTTGCCGACTCGTGGGCTGGCGAAGACCGTCGATCAGCTCTCCGAGCGCCACCAGGTCCGCGACCTGGAACGCGCTGCGCCCGCCCGAGAGCGCGACGAACGGGTCCGGTGCCACAGCGTCGGTCCACCCAGTCGGCAACGAGCGCTGGACGCCGTCCTCGTCGAAGAAGAACACACGATCCTCGCCCCACGCCCGCCGGACCCCGACCAACACGAACTCTCGCCCCACCCACGGGTGGAACGGATGCATCACCCGAACTCGCTGCTCACCGCTCGCACTGAGTGCAGTTGACGGCGATCGCCAATGCGCTGGCCGAATCGTTCGTCGACAGCTACAAGACCGAGCTGATCGCCGATCGCGTGTGGCGCTGCCACGCCCAGCTCGAGCTCGCGACCGTCGACTACGTCGCGTGGTTTAACACCCGCCGGCTGCACTCCTCGCTCGGGAACATCCCGCCCGTCGAGCACGAGCAACGACACGCCGCGGCGTTCGCCGCTGACCCTGAAGCGCTGCTGCTTCCCACCGGCTCTGTCACCCTGAACCGTTCCGGGGTGGACGACCCCTTCGGGGTCGTCTCCGACCTACGGGACCAGGCAATCACACTAACAAGATAAAATTACTTACAAGCCCTACTAACCCAGTCTCCGTCAAACAGTGAAGATGAGATCAGGCGTTTTGGCTTGAGGTCTGACTTACCGTCAAACTGACCCTGCGGGTGTCTTGCTGGGACCTGTCGGCCTCGGGTCCGGCGCCGCCGATCGCCCATACGGGCGGTCGGGTCGGGCGGCGTGACCTCATAGGAACCTGATCAAGATGCCTCGTCACTGTTCTGTCCGCCCGTCCCGACCAGGCCGCCCGGATCCCGGACAGGAAGGACAGCCATGCACAGCATGACGCAGAACGACGCGCTCGTTGTTGGCGGCGTTGACGCGCACGCCGACGCCCATCACGTGGCCGTGCTCGATCAACGCGGAGCGCTGCTGGCGACCAAGAGCTTCCCCACGACAACACCGGGCTACCGCCAGTTGCTGGACTGGCTGAGCAGTCACGGGAAGATCGATGTCGTCGCGGTCGAATCGACCGGCTCCTACGCCGCCGCGCTCGTGCGCTACCGACGCCAGCACGGCGTCACGATCGTCGAGGTCAACCAGCCGCACGCGCACACCCGCCGGCGTGTCGGCAAGAGCGACCCGATCGACGCCGAGATGGCCGCCCGCCTATTCCAGGCCGGCAAAGCGAAAGCGGTGCCGAAGCAGACCGACGGTATCGTCGAGTCAATCCGGCTGCTGCGCGTCGCTCGCAACCGCGCCGTGAAATCTCGCAGCGCCGCGCTGGTCCAGGTTCGCGACCTCATCATCACCGCCCCACAAGAGCTGCGCGATCAACTCTCTGACCGCAAGACGCTCCGCGGCAAGGTCACCATCTGCTCGCGATTCCGTCCGTCAGGCAACGATCTCCGGCCCCCGTCCCAAGCCGCGAAGTTCGCGCTGCGATCGACCGCTCAGCGCATCCAAGCGCTCGACGAGGAGATCGCGGCACTGGACCGCGAACTCGACCAGCTCGTCGCGGCCGCAGCGCCGCGCACCGTCCAGCTGCTCGGCATCTCGACCGGCCACGCCGGCCAGCTGCTCGTCACCGCCGGACAGAACATCGAACGACTCCGCAGCCAAAGCTCATGCTCGATGCTCTGCGGCGCCAGCCCGCTACCCGCCTCCTCAGGCAAGACAACCCGTCACCGCCTCAACTACGGCGGCGACCGCCAGGCCAACCGGGCGCTTCACCTCATCGCCGTCTGCCGGCTGCGCTACTGCGACCGCACCCGTGCATACGCCAAGCGCCGCACCGCCAAAGGCAAGACCCAGCGCGAGATCATGCGCTGCCTCAAGCGCTACATCGCGCGCGAGGTCTTCAACTCCCTCCGCGCGGACCTCGCCGACACCGCCCAGCCGCAACCGGCGGTCTCGACCACCATCATGTGCGGCAACCCCGGCTTCAGAATCAACCGAATCCGCACTTGACATCTATAGGAACGTCCCAGGGCATTCCAAGGCTCGCAGTCAGGCTTCTATGGCTGTTTCGACTCCCACGGCCGGCAGAGTGGGAGGCGGGCTCATGCCGCTGGGTAGAGCGGATCCCCGCTGACGGCCGAAGCCCGCGCCCGACTTCTGTATCTCACCCTGTCGCATTGCTCCGTTCCTTGTCGCGGAGCTCGCGCCGGAGAATCTTCCCGCTCGCCGTCTTCGGCAGCTCTTCCACGAATGCGACTTGGCGCGGATATTTGTAGGCCGCCATCCGCTCCTTGCAGAACGCGATCAAGGCATCATCCGTAACGGACTCGCCGGGCTTTAGGCTGACGAAAGCTTTCACCGTCTCGCCGCGGTACTCGTCTGGGGTGCCGACGACCGCCGCCTCCCGGACGGCGCTGTGCCCGTACAGCACGTCCTCGACCTCTCGTGGCCAAACCTTGTAGCCGGACACGTTGATCTGGTCCTTCTTGCGGTCGACCAGGTAGAACCAGCCGTCTTGGTCCATAAAGCCGACATCGCCGGTGTGGAGCGCGCCGCCGGGAAGCGCGTGCTCGGTCTCTTCCGGCTTCTCCCAATACCCGGCGACGACTTCCGGCCCGGAGGTGACGAACTCGCCCACCTCGCCGACGGGGAGATCGTTGCCTTGCTCGTCGACCACGCGGACGATCGTGTTGAAGATCGGAACTCCGACTGAGAGCGCTCCTGAATCAGGGTCCACAGGCGCTCGCTTCCCGATCGGTACACAGTGAGATGGGGACGTCGTCTCCGTGAGTCCGTAGATGTTGTGGATATATGCGCCCATCTTTTGCTCATACGCCTCCACGGTGGCGGGCGCGATCGGCGCGCCACCGCTGACGATCTTGGTGAACTTGGAGAGGTCGTGCCGGCCTGCCGCGGGAGCGTTCATCAGGGCGATGAACACGGTGATCGATCCGATCGTGAACGTCACGCCATGGCGCTCGATCAGCTCCAGAGTTGCGTCCGCGTCGAAGCGGTAGCTCATGACTATCGGCATGCCGACGAGGAGGCCCGCTGCCACGTGCCCCACCATGCCGGTGATGTGGAAGAACGGCGCGACTCCCAGGACCACGTCGTCGTCGCTCAGCCCAATCCAGTCGCGGTACGTCTGGGCGTTGAAGACGAAGTTCCCGTGGCTGTTCATCGCGCCCTTCGGTGGACCGGTCGTGCCTGACGTGTAGGTCAGGACCGCGGTGTCGTCGGGGCCGAGCGACGGCGTGACGGGCTTATCGCCTCCGTGGCGCTCGACAAGCTCGATGAGATCAAGCGTGCCATCGTCTCGGTTGCGCTTAGCGCCCGCCAGTAGTGGTGGCACCTCGTCGAGGAAATCCAGCTCCGACGTGGTGATCACTGTGTGGATGTCGAGATCGCGCACGACCTCACGCGCTACCTCGTCC
>DATCFW010000474.1:0-4325 GCA_036509295.1 Solirubrobacteraceae bacterium
CGAGATCTTCAACATGGAGGAGTTCGAGGGCGCCGACTGGGTGCAGATCTCCGACGAGCTGCCCGTGGACGAGCATCGTCGCGACGAGCTGCTCGAGGCCTTCCAGGTCCACCTCCACGCCGGTGCGGCGGAGGAGGAGGACGACGGTGACGACGACAGCTCCGACGAGCTCGAGGCCGACGATCAGGAGCCCGGGCGCGAGTAGGTCGGCGTCGCGCCCGTGCGGCCGGTGCGGGTCCGCCTCGACGGGGCGTTGACGTCTAACCGCCGTTGAGCAGCGAGGCGCACTTCTGCATCTTGGAGACATCCTGACCGGCGCTCTGGATGCACTGGGTGTACTTGCTCACGTTCGCCGACGAGCCCGATCCGGTGCTCGGCGTGGTCGAGCCGGTCGCCCCGGCGGTGCCGGTCGCCCCGGCGCCGCCGAGGCCGCCTTCCACCGCCTGGACGACGCTGCGCAGCTTGGTGGTGAACTGGCTGTAAGGCTGGACGTTGGTCGGCGTGGCGATCGACTCGGTCTGATTGAGACCGGAGTACTGGAGGGTGAGCCCGATGCCGGCGGAGCTCAGCCCCCCGAGCAGCGTCGAGATCTGTCCGGTCACCGGCAGGGTGAGGTTGAGCGACAGCTTGCGCAGCGTCTTGTCGCTGGTGCCCGTCCACACGTCGACCGTGGCGTTCTTGACGACGCCGGCGATTCGCTGCTGGGTCGCGGGGGAGATCGAGCTCGGGAGCTTGGTGGTGGCCGAGGTTTTAGCGGTCTTGGCCAGGAAGGTGTTGAGGTCTGACAGCAGCGCGGTGACGTTGACGCCGGCGCGAATGTGCGTGGTGGCGGCGCCGCCGACGGTGTCGGTACCGACGATGGAGGGGTTCTTCAGCCAGTGCTCAGGATCGATGCCGAAGCCCGCCAGGCTGCTCTGCCCGCCACCCGAGGACGCGACCCCGGAGAAGCTCGACTCCAGGCGCTGGAAATCCGACGCCGGCAGCTGGTAGTTGGCGCCCTCGAGCGAGACGAAGCCGCTCGTGCCGGTCGAGATGACCGCGAGTGAGCCCTTGCGACCGAGCGCGGAGATCCCGATGGTGAAGTCCGAGGCCGGCAGCTTGCCGGTGCCCCGGCTCTGGAACGGGCCGCCCAGGGTGAGGCTGATCGGCGTGGTCAGCGTGCTCGAACCCGACGGATTGAGGCTGAGCGTGAAGCCGAGCACGCCGCTCTTGACGCTGTGCCCGCTGGAGAACGTCTGCTTGAGCAGGCTCGCCGCGCTGCCCGATCCGGTGGCGCCGCTGCCGCTGCTGGACCCGCAGGCGGCGAGCGCCAGGGAGATCGCGACGGCACTCATCAGCAGTCCTAACCGCAACCACGACGCGCGGGGCGTGTTCGGACTGTGCATGCAACATCCTCCTCAGTCGTGGCGCGGGGCGTGGCGCGAATGTAGCATCGGCCCCGTGCGCAGGAGCCTGTTAGGCCTGCTCGCGGTCGCCGCCGTCGCGTTCCCGGCGAACGCGGGCGCGGCGCCCGTGCTCGTCCTCGGCCACCACGGCCGATCGGCCGTTCATAACGACCCGTTCGTGATCGGGCCGGCGGTGACGCCGGCGCCGGCCGCGCTGTCGTCGGCCGGCGTCGGTGTCGGTGCTGGTGTCCGAGGCGCGGGCGGACGCGGGGTCGGCAGCGAGTCCCCCGCGCTGGCCACCGCGCGCGCCGCCGCCAAGGCCCCGGCCAAGCCCAAGCGCAAGCGGGCGCCGCCGATCACGCTGCTCAGCGAGCTGGCCCGCCTGCACCGGGCCCGGGCGCTCACCGCCGCGCAGTACCACGGCTACGTCGCGGCCTACCACGCCGCGCTGGCCACCGAGCGCCGGCTGCGCGGCACGCGTCGGACCGAGCTCACGGCGATCACCGAGACGATGCACACGATCGCCGCGTCGCACCAGCTCACGACCTCCCGGTTGCCGGCGATGTTCGCGACGCTCGCTGCCAACCGGGAATGGTGGACGACCGGGCCCCTGCTGTCCGCCGACGAGCGGGTGGAGTTCGCCGGCTCACAGCTCGTGTGGGAGTACTACCCCGGGCAGGGCATCCAGCTTCAGGTGCTGGGCACATTCGGCAAGGCCGACGGCCTGTACACGGGCGGACCGGCGGACTACCCGGCCATGGAGCAGCTCCTGGCGGAGATGATCCCGCTCGCCTCCCAGCGCGGCGGGGGACTCACCTGGGAATACTTCTTCACCTTCGACGGGGGCTCGCCGCCGTGGACCAGCGCGATGTCGCAGGCCACCGGGCTCGAGGCGCTCACGCGGGCCTACCAGGCGACCAGCGACGCCCGGTATCTCAACGTTGCGACCCGAGCGCTGCCGATCTTCGGCGTCGCGCCTCCGGTCGGCGTCAACGTGACGACGGCGCGGGGAACGCGCTTCCTGCAGTACACGTTCGCCCCCAACACGGCGATCATCAATGCCTTCCTGCAGACGCTCATCGGGCTGTACGACTTCGCCAAGGCGAGCGGCAACCCGACCGCCGCCAGCCTGTTCGCCGCCGGCAACGCCGAGGCGGAGGCCGAGGTGCCCGCCTACAACACCGGCGCCTGGTCGCTGTACCAACCGGGCCTCGAGGACACGCTCTCCTACCACGAGCTCGTCACCGGCTTCCTGGCCCAGCTGTGCACCCGCACCGCCGCGCCCGTCTACTGCACGACCGCCCAGGCGTTCCAGGACGATCTCACGACGCCGCCGGTGCTCACCCAGCTCACCAGGCGCGCCCGGACCAAGGCCGGATTCGGGCTGCGCTTCCGGCTGTCGAAGGTCTCCCACGTCGGCGTGACGATCACCCAGGGGTCGCGGACCGTGTTCGCGACGAGCGCGAGCTTCCCCCACGGGGTCGACAGTGTCGCGATCCCGCGGCTACGGCAGGTGGGGGCCTACGGCGTCACGCTCGCCGGCACCGACGTGGCCGGGAACTTCACGCGGATCACCGGGAAGGTCACCGTCACCCGCTGAGCCGCGGGAGGCTCGGTCACCCGCTGAGCAGCGGGAGGCTCGGTCACCCGCTGAGCCGCCGGAGCGGCTCGGTCACCGCTGAGCCGGGGGGACCCGGCTCGCCGGGGCCGGTCTGTGGCGACGCCGGGAGCCCATAGACTCGCTCAGTCATGCGGCCCCGCACGATCCTCTACACCGGCAAGGGCGGTGTCGGCAAGACATCCGTGGCGGCATCCACCGCGCGTGGCTGCGCCGCGGCGGGGCTGCGCACGCTCGTCGTGTCCACCGATCCGGCGCACAGCCTGTCCGAGTCCCTGGCGGCGGAGCTCGGCGGCGAGCCGGTGGCCGTCGGGGATCACCTGTGGGGGCAGGAGGTCAAGGCCCAGGACGAGATGGAGCGCCACTGGTCCGGGGTGCAGGAGTGGCTGGGCGAGATGCTCATGGAACGCGGCGTGGACCGCATTTCAGCGCAGGAGCTCACCGTTCCGCCCGGCATGGACGAGCTGTTCGCGCTGCTGCGCCTCCAAGCCCACAACGAGTCCGGCGAATGGGATGTGATCGTCGTCGATTGCGCTCCCACCGGGGAGACGCTGCGGCTGCTGTCGTTTCCCGATGTCGCCCGCTGGTGGATCGAGAAGGTGTTCCCGTTCGAGCGCCAGATCCTCGCCGCGGCCGGGCCGATCGCTCGATCGCTGCTGGACATCTCGCTGCCCGGTCACGCCGTGTTCGCCGACGTCCAGCGGCTGTCTCAGAACCTCATCGCGATGAACGAGATCCTGCGCGATCGGGCCCGGTGCACGATCCGGCTGGTGATGAACCCCGACAAGATGGTGATCGGCGAGGCGATGCGCACGTTCACCTACCTGAACCTCTACGGCTATGTCACCGACGCGGTGATCGTCAATCGGCTGTTCCCGCCGGGCGTCGGCGACTACTTCGCCGGCTGGCGCCGGGTCCAGGAGGAGCACCTCGCACTGGTGCACTCGGCATTCGCCCCGGTGCCGGTGCTGTGCGCCCCGTTCTTCGAGCAGGAGGTGATCGGACCCGAGATGCTCGACCGGCTCGGCGGCGAGCTGTTTGACGGTCGCGATCCCGCGGCGGTGCTGCACGACTCCCTGGCCCAGGAGCTCGAGGTGCTCGATGACGGCGCTCAGCTGCGGCTCCAGCTCCCGTTTGCCGAGAAGGGCGATATCTCGCTCAAGCAGATCGGGCTGGAGCTCGTCGTCGGCGTTGACGGCCAGCGGCGGACGATCATGCTCCCCCCGGCGATGGCCGCGATGCGGCCGGCGGCGGCCACCTTCGAGGCGGGCGCGCTGCGGATCAGATTCGATGGCTAGCGCAGAGCCGTCAGACACCGAGCA
>DATCFW010000475.1:0-4407 GCA_036509295.1 Solirubrobacteraceae bacterium
CCGCCGACGCGCGACTCGGCGAGCTGGTGCAGCAACTCATCGCCGCCACCGACGCACGCATGAGCGCCGTCGACGGGCTGCGCCGGTTCGCGACGACCGGCCTGATCGCCGTCGCGCTCCCCGAGCTCGAGGTCCCGGACCCGGACGAGGACTGGAACGTCACGCAGGCGCTGCGCCTCGCACGTGAGATCGAGCAGGCACTGTCCGCCGACGCTGACGAGGACTCCGGCTGGCAGCGACTGCAGCGCCTGGTGAGCGACGAGCTCGGCGCGCTCGCCGACGCGCTGCGGCGTCACGGCAACAACGCCGCCTCCTATCCGAGCGAGGAGGGGATCGTCGTCGAGGTCACCTTCCGTGGCCACACGACGAGCCTTCCCGAGCTGAGCGCCGCGCTCGCCGAGGAGGTCGAGGCACGCCAGCAGCTGCTCGACTCCCGCGAGCGCGAGATCCTCGAGAACCACCTCGTCGGCGAGGTCGCGAGCACGCTTCAGGAGCTGATCACCGACGCCGAGACGCGAGTCGCGGAGACCAACCGCGAGCTCGCCGATCGACCGACGAGCACCGGCATGCAGCTCCGTCTCCGCTGGACCGTGAACCCGGACGGGCCCGACGGACTCGCCGACGCGCGCAGCCGTCTGCTGCGCCAGACCTCCGACGCCTGGTCGGAGGCCGACCGCGCGGCCGTCGGCGGCTTCCTCCAGAACCAGATCAAGGCCGTACGAGCACAGGACGCAACAGGGACCTGGCTAGAGCATCTCACGCACGCGCTCGACTACCGCCAGTGGCATCGCTTCAGCGTCGAGCGCCACCAGGGCAACGCCTGGCACTCCGCCACCGGACCGTCCTCGGGCGGCGAGCGGGTCCTCGCCGCGAGCGTGCCGCTGTTCGCCGCTGCGTCGTCGTACTACAGCTCCGCCGGCAATCCCCACGCCCCGCGGCTCGTAATGCTCGACGAAGCGTTCGCGGGCGTCGACGATCGCGCCCGCGCCAAGTGCCTCGGGCTCCTTGCCGCGTTCGACCTCGACGTGGTGATGACCAGCGAGCGTGAATGGGGCTGCTACGCCGAGGTCCCGGGGCTGGCGATCGCGCAGCTGTCAAGGATCGAGGGTGTCGCGGCGGTGCTCGTCACCCGCTGGGAATGGGACGGCGCGGAGCGTGTGCGCGTCGAGCCACCGCCTGAGTCACCCCTCGTCACCGCCGCGCCCACGCCCGAGGGCTCGCAACTGTGGGACACGTCGACCCCGAGCGACTGAACCGGCTGCTCGGCGATCCGTCGCTCGCGTGGCTCGTTGATCGGGTCCGGCGCCGAATGGAACGTGGACAGCCATTGGTTGGTTCTGTAACCCGTAACACCGCCACCGGTGCCGAGCGTGACGCCGTCGCGCGACTGTTCGGTCGGCCGCCCCGCGCGGCCCGTGGCGTCAGCGTCTCACTCAACGAACTCGATGGGCTGCTGCGCCGGTCGGGTATCCACGCCGGCGGGCTTGCCGCAGCCGTCGTCGACCTCACCGGCGGAGTCGTTGTCGTGGCCGACGTCACCGCCGCGGAGGCGCGTGGGTGGGCGGACGCGTTCGCCCAGGCGTCGGCGGTGTGCTCTGGACGACCCTCGATTGAGCAATGGCTCGAGCGTGTCCGCACCAGCGGTCTCGCGAAGCGCCTGGCCGGCGGATCGTTCGAGACCGGCCGGGAGCTGCTCGACGGGGTTGCGGCCGTCGTAGCGGCGCTGCCGGTCTCGCCGGGTGAGTCGCTGGCCGCGTTCGCCGCACGCGTCTGCGGCCGCGCGCACGCACTCGACGATGGCTCGCCGCTCGGCAGGCTGGCGCTCGGCGCCGCCCGTGCTCTCGCCGGCCTCGAGCCCGCGGGACCCGGCGAATCCGCCACCGAGGCGCGCCGCGAGGCGTGGGCCGCCGTCGGCGTGTTGTGTGATGAGCTGTCGAGCACGGTCCTGACCCTCGGCTTGCCGGGGGGCGGGTCCGCCACCGGGCGAGTCCTGGCGGCAGCTTTCGAGTACCGCGAGCCGGTGTGGCTGACGCTCCGTCAGCTCGTCCGCACCCCCGTGCAGTGGCGCGTTGACGATGTGAGTTCTGTCCTCGTCGTCGAGAACCCATCGGTCATCGCACTCGCAGCCGACAGGCTCGGTCCACGCTGCCCGCCGCTGGTGTGCACGAACGGCCAGCCGCGAGCTGCCACGATGGTGCTGCTGCGCGCCCTTGCCGCCGCCGGCGTGGAATTGCGCCACCACGGCGACTTCGACTGGAGCGGCATCACGATCGGGAACCTGCTGCACCGCCTCCTGCCGATCGAGCCCTGGCAGTTCGACCGCGAGTCGTATCTGCACGCGGTGAGGAACCACTCGCATACCGCTTTATTGACGGGCGCGCCGGTGACTGCGAGCTGGGATCCGGAACTTGAGTGCGCGATGCGGACGGCCGGCTGTCAGGTCGAAGAGGAATTGGTCGCGTCCGAACTCTTGGAGCTACTCGCCGACGGTTAGTTAGTTCGCGCCAGCCGCCGTGCGTTGCAACCTCCCGTAACTGCACCAGATGGCGTGTTTAGCTTGCACGCAACGTAGCGTTGTAGACGCACGGAACGTAGCGCCTAACCCGTACGGGTGGTAGCGTCAGGGCCTTGACCCCGCAAGGCGAACCCACTGCTTCTGGCTCCTATCGCCGCCGTATCCTCGATGACGAACTCGATCAGCTCATGCCAGCGCTGGCGGCAATCGCGTTGGAGGGCGCAAAGGCCGTCGGGAAGACGGCGACAGCCAACCAGCGGGCAAAGACCGTGTATCGGCTCGATGACGAGACTCAGCGGTCGATCGCGGAAGCCGACCTGGACCGTGTGCTCGACGCGGTGAAGCCGATCCTGATCGATGAGTGGCAGCATGTGCCGCCCGTCTGGGACAAGGTACGACGTGCCGTTGACGACGGTGCCGCACCGGGCAGCTTCCTGCTCGCGGGCTCCGCTTCCCCCGACGGCACCGGGACCCACTCCGGCGCGGGCCGGATCGTGAGACTCCGGATCCGTCCGATGTCACTCGCCGAACGAGTCCCCGGCGAGGCATCGGTCAGTCTCGCCACACTCTTATCCGGTGCCCACCCCACGCTCTCGGGGCACACCAGCCTCACCCTGGCGCGGTATACCGACGAGATCCTGCAGTCGGGGTTCCCAGGGCTCCGCGAACTCAACGGCCGCGCGCTCCGCCTGCAACTCGACAGCTACCTGCAACGCGTCGTCGACCGTGACTTCCGCGAACTTGGCCACGCGCCGCGTAACCCAGACGGCCTCCGCCGATGGATGTCCGCATACGCCGCAGCGACCGCAACGGTCGCGACATTTGAGCGCATCCGAGAGGCGTCGACCGCCGGAAGCGAAACGCCGCCCGCCCGCTCGACCGTCCTCCCGTACCGAGAGATCCTCCAACGGCTATTCCTGCTCGACGAGGTCCCGGGCTGGCAGCCATCCCGGAACCAACTCGGCCAACTGGCACTCCCTCCCAAACACCATCTCGTGGACCCGGCACTCGCTGCGCGGCTGCTGAACGCCACCGCCCAGGATCTCCTCGCCGGCGAGTCTCCAGGTCCAGTAGTCCCGCGCGACGGCACGCTCCTCGGAGCACTGTTCGAGTCGCTCGTGACCCTTTCGGTCCGCGTCTACGCACAAGCAGATGAGGCGAAGATCGCGCACTTCCGCACCCGTGGCGGACGTCATGAGGTCGATCTGATCGTCGAGCGCGACGACGGACGGGTCATCGCCATCGAAGTCAAACTCGGCGCCGACGCCAAGAGCGACTCCGTGAGGCACCTCAATTGGCTCCAGCAGCAGATGGGGGACGATCTACTGGAGCGGGTGGTCATCACAACCGGCCCCGAGGCATACCGCCGCGCCGACGGCATCTGCGTGATTCCCGCCGCTCTCCTCGGCCCATAACACGACCAACGGACTCGATGAACGAGGTCAACGAAGGCCAACCCAGGTCAGCCCGGGCCCGCCGCCCGAGACCGTCGAACGCGCTCCGCAGAGCAGCCCAATGCCGCCGCGATCCGGCGTAAAGTTCGATTCATGCCCTTCGGCGACGGCAACTCAGACCAGAGCCACCGCCAGCCCACTGGCCCCGCGCCGCTCGGACCGCCCACACGGCCGCCAAAAATGAGCTCTCATTCCCTTTTTCGTTCCCTCGGCGCAAAATCCCCAGTAACCACGGGCGTTTTCACGATCGTGCGCCGGTCTCGAAAACCGGTATGGGCTTTCAGTCCATCGGGGGTTCGAATCCCCCCCTCTCCGTTCGTTCGTCTTCCGCTGGAGTCAGTCCTACCATGGCGACTGAGATGACGCAGCACGACGATCAGGCCACGGAGGATGCGGCCCGCGAGGCCGAGGAGGTCAGGGCCCTCCGCGCCGAGCGCG
>DATCFW010000476.1:0-7457 GCA_036509295.1 Solirubrobacteraceae bacterium
GCCGACCGCGTACAGGGACAGCTGCACGTCCTCGGCGAGCGCGGCGGCGCTCTTGGGGCGCCCGGTCTTGTAGTCGATCAGCTCGTACTCGCCGTCGGGCAGGCGGTCAACGCGATCGACCCGCCCGCGCAGCAGGTGGGGACCGAGCTTGAACGTGAACTGCTTCTCGAACCAGACGGGCTGCGCATCCTCGTCGCGAAACCGCTCGTGGTAGCGGGTCAGCGCCGAGGCGGCCTTGCCCCGCAGCTGGCGCTCCTGCTCGGAGTCCCCGAAGCCGCCCCGTCGCCAGCCAGCCTCCAGCAGGCCCAGCAGCTCGGGCAGCGCCGGTTGGGCTCCGGGCGGATTCCCGGCGTGAAAGCGCTCGAGCACCTGGTGCACGAGGATCCCGAACCGCTGGTGCAGAGTCGGCTCCTGAGGGATCCGGAACACCCGGGCGAACTTGTACTTCAGCGGGCACGTGCGATACGTGTCGATATCGCTGGCCGACAGCACGACGCCGTCCCCCCGGCGCGGGAGGAACAGCTCCAGCGACGGCTCGTCGCGGGCGACGATCGCCTGCGCACGCCGGCGGCCGTCGCGCTCGGTGTCGAGCAGGTAGTCGTCGAGCGCCGAGGACTCGAAGATCTCCCGCTGCTCGGCGGTGACCGCCTGGAGGATGCGGGAGTTGACGTCGCGCAGCGACTCGGCCACGCTCTGGCCCTCCGGCCGGGCGATGAGCGCCGCCAGCTTGAGCAGCTCCAGGTAGCGCACGACGGCGTGGGAGACGTCGAGATCGGTGTCAAAGCGCAGCTCCCCGAGGCGCCCGCCCGCGCGCATCGTGCCCTCCAGCAGCTCGTCGCGCAGCAGCCGGTAGGTCGAGTGCAGCGCCTCGGCGGGGCCGAAGAGCTCCTGGGCCCAATCGCGCCAGGAGGCGTTGAGCGCTTCCCGGATCGTCTCCAGCGCCGGCCCCGGGGACAGCGACGCGCCGCGATCGTCGGCCCGCGGGTAGGACAGCACCAGCCGCACCCGGGCCCGGCTGAGCGCGACGTACAGCACCTGCTGCACCGCCGCACGGCGATTGGCCTCGGTGTCGAGCGGCAGCGACTCGCGCAGCAGCGCGTCGGGAATCGGCTCCGAGGCCGACCCCAGCCGCGCCATCGCCGCCGCGTGCAGCCCCACGACGTACACGTGATCGGCCTCCAAGCCGCCGGCCGCCATCGGGGTCAGCACCTGGACCGCCGCCGCGCCGCCGAGCTCGGGCTCCTCCTGCTCGCGCAGGCCGAAGTCGGCTACGGCGGTCACCGAGCGGGCAAATTCCCGGGGCGTGGACTGGGGGGAGCGCGCGACGTAGGCGCCGGCCAGTTCGCCGAATCCGGCCAGCGCGCGCAGTCGCTCGACGACGTCTGACTGAGCGGCGAACAGCTGCTGGCGGCGCAGGCCGAGCCGCTCGATCAGCCGGTGGACATAGAGATCAGGGCGGATCGTGTCGATCGCACTCATACATGCCTGGTAGAGCTTGAGGAACACACGGATGCGCTCGCGCGCCTCCGGCGGGACCTGCGGGGCCTCGATCGCGGCCGCCAGCGCCGACACCATGTCGAGCTTGCGCCGCCGGGCGATCTGGGTGCAGCGGGCGATGTCCACCGAGCGCAGCTCGATCGGCGGCCGCGCCAGCGCGCGGACGACGGCGCCGGCGTCTGACGGATCGGCCAGCAGCCGCAGCCAGGCCAGGATGTCCCGGATCTCGGCCCGCTGGAAGAACGCCGCCTCGCCGACGAGGCGATGCGGGATCGCGCGCTCTTCCAGCGCGACGCCGATCGCCCGGCCGTCGTGGGCCATCTCGGGGACGAGCACCACGATCCGCGGATGGCCGGGGGCCGCACCGGCGGGGTCTGGGTGAGCGGGGAGCGGATCGCGCGCCAGCAGCCGCTCGATGTCAACCGCCACCGCCTGAGCCTGGGCGCGCTCGTTGGCGCACCGCCACAGCTCCACCTCACCACCGGGGTTGGCGCTCACCGATGCCGACTCGGGCGCCTCGAGGCCCGCCAGCGCCGCGCCGGCGGCCCGCCACACGCGGTCAGGACAGCGCTGGGTGCGATCCAGGCGCACCACCCGGGGCGGCGGGTCCCCTCCCTCGGTGAACGCGCGCATCCGCTGCAACCCGGCTCCGCGGTAGCGCCGCAGCGCGCCGTGCGGATCGCCGGCGATCGTCACCGCCCGGCGGGCGCTCACCTCGAGCGCCAGCGATGCCGCCGCCAGATCGAGCTCCTGGGCGTCGTCGATCAGCAGGTAGTCAAAGCGAGCCGCCAGCGCCGGCTGGCCGCGAGCGAGCGCGAGCGCGTCGACGATCAGGTCACCGTCGTCGCGTGCCCCGGCCTCGCGCAGCAGGCGCTCGTGGGCACTGTAGATCTGGGCGAACTCGCGCTCGAGCGCCGCCTCGGGCGCGGCGTCGGGCAGGCCGTCCGCCCAGGCGCGGTATTCCGGCGCGCTGACCAACTCGGCCTTGAGCCGATTGATACGGCGGATGAAGCCGCCGAGCAGCGTGTTCGGACGGCCGCCGAAGTCGTGGTGGCGTAGGGACAGCTCGTCGATCCGCTCCACCATCAGCGCCAGCCGGTCTCCGGCGGAGAGCACCGAATCGAACGGATCTCCGCCCGCCGCGCGCAGCAGATCGCCCCCGGCGCCGCGCAGCACGAGCGCCGCGAGCCGCGCCGGGTGCAGCACGAACAGCTCCTCGTATCCCAGCTCCAGCCGGGTCTCGATACGCTCGCGCAGCGCCGTGGCCCGGCCACTGGTGGGCACCAGGACCGCGATCCGCTCGGGCTCGCACCCCTGCCCGACCAGCCAGCGGAACCGGGCCTCGATCAGCCGCGTCTTGCCGGTTCCGGCGGCGCCGAGGACCACGACGCGAGCGTCGGTATGGGTTGCCGCCTCGCGCTGGACGGCGAGCAGCCCGTCGAGCGGCCGGTCGGCGCCGGCAGCGGCGGCCAGGAGACTCGACTCGGCCGCTACGGTGCTCCGTGGATGCTCCTCACTCACCGTTTGACAGCATAGGTCGAGGATGGCGTCCACCGACACAGCACTGACGGCAGATTGGCTCGGGGCATGCCGGCGCGCCGTGACCGGTCTCACCGGGGTGCTCGCCGCCGCGCCGACGACGGTTCAGCGTGCTCGCGAGACGGGCACCCGGGGCAGCGGCGGTGACCGCACGCTGGAGATCGACAGCGCCGCCGAGGCGGCCGTGTTGTCCGAGCTCGAGGCCCTACACGCCGACGGGTTGCACTTCACCGCGCTCTCGGAGGAGCGCGGGGAGATCGACTTCGGCGGGGGAGGGGTACGCGTGATCATCGATCCGATCGACGGCTCCCTGAACGCCAAGCGCGACGCCCTGCACTACGCCCTGTCGATTGCCGTCGCCGACGGCGACACGATGGCCGACGTCGTCTTCGCGTTCGTGCACGACTTCGGCGCCGGTGAGCAGTGGTGGGCGCAGCGCGGCGAGGGCGCCTGGCGAGACGGGCAGCCGCTGGACCCGTCGCTGCCCGAGCGGCGCACCGCCGACGGCCGGCTGGAGCTGCTCGGCATCGAATCGGCCGATCCCCGCTGGATCCAGGCATCGATCGAGCCGCTCGTGGCCGGCGCCCATCGGATCCGGGCGCTGGGCACAATCGCGGCGACGCTGTGCCAGGTCGCCGCCGCCCGGTTCGACGGCATGGTCACGCTGCGCCGCTGCCGTGGGGTCGATGCCGCCGCCGGTCAGCTGATCGTGCGCGAGGCCGGCGGACTGGTCGCGTTCACCGATTGCGCCACCCCGCTCGGGGCGCCGCTCGACGCGACGCCCAGCTCGTACCTGGTCGCCGCGCGGACCGCGGAGACGCTCGCCCAGCTGACCGAGATCCCCGCGTGATCGACTGGATCCTGGCCGAGAAGATCGCCGGCTACGTGGCCGGCAGCACCGATGCGGCCACGCCGCGCGCCGATCTGGCCGCGCTCGCCGTCGAGTCCGAGCGGCGCGTCACCGCCTACACCGGGCTGACGCCCGGACGGCCGCTGCCGCCGCCCGAGGGGATCGGGCGCCGCGAGTGGGTCCGGACGAACATCAAGGCCATGCGCGGCCTGCTGGACCCGGTGCTCGAGCACGCCGGCGAGGGGCTCGGCCCGCTCGCGCCGGCGGCGAAGCTCGCCCTCGGGGTGGTGGTCACCACCGAGGTCGGGGTCGTGCTCGGGTACCTCGCCCAGCGGGTCCTCGGGCAGTACGAGCTGGTGCTGCTCGACGAGACCGCGGACGCCAGTCCGCCGCGGCTGCTGTTCGTGATGCCCAATCTCGGCCAGGCGGTGAGGTCCTTCGAAGCCCAGGAGGACGAGTTCATGACGTGGGTGGCGCTGCACGAGGTCACCCACGCCGTTCAGTTCGCCGGCGTCCCGTGGCTGCACGGTCACGTGGCCGGGCTCGTCCGCGAGCTCCTGCGCAGCGCCGAGCTGCGGATGGACACCGGCCGCAAGCTGCGCCTGCCCGGCGCCGGCGAGCTCAAGCGCATGGCCAACTCGCTGCGCAGCGGCGATCTCGTGTCGATCTTCGCCAGTCCCGGCGAGCGCGAGACGCTCGATCGGGTCCAGGCGGTGATGGCGGTGATCGAGGGTCATGCCGAGCACGTGATGGACGCCGTCGCGCCCGATCTGCTGCCATCGCTGCCGACGTTGCGCGCCGCGCTCGACCGGCGGCGCAGATCGCAGTCGACGCTGTCGCGGCTGCTGGCCAAGCTGCTAGGGCTCGAGCTCAAGCTGCGCCAGTACGAGCAGGGGAAGTTCTTCTGCGATGCGATCGTCACCGCCGCCGGCACCGCGGCCCTCGTCCACGTCTTCTCGGCGCCCGAGGCGCTGCCGACGCTCGCCGAAGTCGCCGATCCGGGCAGCTGGCTGCGCCGGGCGGGCCTGGCGGTCAGCTGACGCCGCGGTCGAGCGCGTAGAGCCGCCACGGATCCTCGACACCCCGCAGGACATGGGAGCCGCGGTCGGCGAAGCGCAGGCCGGAGCCGACGACGAGATCCTTGACCGTGCTCGAGGCGAGCACCTCGCCGGGTGCGGCCGCGTCCATCACCCGCGCGGCGATGTGCACGGCGATCCCGCTCACGTCGTCGTCGCGCAGCTCGCACTCGCCGGTGTGCACCCCGGCGCGCACCGACAGGCCGAGCGCAGCGATGCCGTCGACGATCTCCGCGGCGCAGTTGACGGCGCGCGCCGGACCGTCGAAGGTCGCGAGGAAGCCGTCGCCGATCGCCTTGATCTCACGGCCCCGCCACCGCTGAAGGCCCGAGCGGACGAGCCGGTTGTGATCCTCGAGCTGGGAGCGCCAGCGCGCGTCGCCGAGCCGCGACAGCCGCTCGGTGGAGCCGACGATGTCGGTGAACAGCACGGTGGCGAGCACGCGGTCAAGCGACGGCGCCGAGCGCCGTCCGGTCAGGAACTCCTCGGCGTCCGACATCCAGCCCGAGTCGATCCATCCGTAGGAGTCCTCACTGTCGTGCTCGAGGAACCGCGCGCCCGGGATCAGCGACGCGACCTCACGGCCGCACTCGAGCGGAACGTTGCGATCGCCGGTGGCGTGCACGACGAGCGTCGGAACGCGGATCGTCGGCAGGATCGCCCGCAGGTTGGTGCCGGCGATCATCTCCATCAGCTTGCGCGCCATCCCCGGGCTCGCCGCCGACCGCTGGAGCCGGCCCCACCAGCGCACGAACTCCGGATTGCCGAGCTGGCTGGGCGCGAACAGCGCCACGAGCGCGCCGTCGCCCCAGGTCTCCTCCAGCCGGCGCATGGATGCATCCCGCGACCGGCCGACGAGCGTGTGCTCCCCGTCGGCGGCGACCCCGTAGAGAACGAGGCCGCTCACCTGCTCGGGGTAGGTGGCGGCGAACAACGCCGAGAGGCCGATGTCCGAGCCACCGATGATCGACACCCGCTCCGCGCCGACCGACGCCAGCACGGCGCGCAGGTCGTCCACCTGCTGCTCGAGCGTCGGTGGCTCGGTCACCGGATCCGACAGGCCGGTTCCGCGACGGTCGAACATGATCAGCCGCGCGAGCTCGGACATTCGGGTGAACGTGTGGGCGGTGCGCGGCTCCTCCCACAGCAGTTCGAGATGCGAGGCCGGCCCTGAGATGACGACCATGTCGCACGGTCCCTCCCCCACGGTCTGATACGCGATGCTCGCATCGCCGCTATCGGCGTACAGGATGCCTGGCGCGTTCACGGGGTCGATGGAAATGTAACCGAGCGACGGCGTCGGTTTACAAACATGTGTTCGATGATCGCAAGCGAACCAGCTACCATCTTGTACAGCGACTGAAGCGGAGTGAAACCAGATATGGCAACCACAGCTAACACAGGCACCCCGAAGCCCGCATCAACTGCAAAGGCAGCCGCCACCACGGCGAAGACGACGGCGCGCAAGGGCGCCAGCGCCACCAAGACGGCCGCTCGCAGCACGAAGACGACCGCGCGCCGCAGCGCCGCCGGCACGAAGACGACCGCGCGCCGCAGCGCCGCGAGCACGCGTTCGACCGCCAGCCGGTCGACCTCGTCGCGCACCTCGTCGTCGACCACCTCGACCCAGCCCAAGACGGTCGTCGAGCAGGCCCAGGTCATCGCCGAGCGCGCCGTGCTCGTCCCGGTCGGCGCCAGTCTGATGGCCCGTGAGAACCTCGTCTCGACCGTCAAGGGTCTGAGCACCAAGTACGGAACCCGCGCGTCGGTCGAGCGTGAGCTCAAGCGCTACGAGCGCCGCGGCGCCAGCGCCCGCAACCGGTTCGAGCGGCAGGTCCGCCGCACCCGCACCAAGTTCGAGCGCGAGCTGCGTCAGCGCCGCACGACCCTCGAGCGCACGGTGAAGCAGAATCGCCGTCGCGTGCAGCGCGAGGCGAAGTCCGTCCGCAAGGACTTCGAGAAGCAGTCCGGCACCATCGCCGGACGCGTCGAGAAGCTCGTCGCCGACGCGCAGGATCGCATCACCGCGATTTAGCAGCCCACCAGCTTCCCCCGCCGCGCGACTGAGAGGGCGCGCCGGACGGGACAGGTTCGCCGGCCTCATATCCTCGCCGGCGGACGTAGCACCCTCTCCTCCCTCAACCGCCGGGGCGTCACGCAAGTGGCGCCCCGTCGGTCTTTAATCCTGATGTGGCGTATCCCGTGACCCGAGCGAGAGGCTGACCCGATGCAGCTGTGTCTGATGATCGAAGGGCAGGAGGGCGTCAGCTGGCCGCAGTGGGTGAGCCTGGCCCGGGCGTGCGAGCAGCACGGCATCCCGTCACTGTTCCGGTCTGACCACTACATGAACCTCGACGGCCAGCATCCCGAGCGCGGATCGCTCGACGCGTGGGGCACGCTGTGTGCGCTGGCCGCCGTCACCTCGACGCTGCGGCTGGGGACGATGGTGTCGCCGGCCACCTTCCGCCATCCCTCCGAGCTGGCCAAGCTGGTCG
>DATCFW010000477.1:0-2896 GCA_036509295.1 Solirubrobacteraceae bacterium
CGCCGCGGGCGCCTCGCCCTCCGGGCTCGGCTTCGCGACGACCGGCGCGCTACTCAACCACGGAGCACGGATGACCTACAAAGTCCCTCCAACTGAGCAGGTGTTGCGATCACCGCGCGGACCCAAGGATCGACCAACGAACGTCAGCTGCCCTGGTAGCAAACAGCGCCTCTAACCGCCGGGCTCGCTCAAGCTCCACGTCTGATCTATGTCCGCTCGCCGCTCAAGATTACGGAGGCGTCGCAAAACATGATGCAGCGCGTCGCCGGCTTCCCCTTCGTCGCCGCAGCGGCCACGCGTAGCGTTACTGCTGCGTCGGTTGCTGGGCGGAACCGAGCAGAAGCGGCTGGGACTGAGGGGCCAACGAGTCCGACGGCGTCGCTCCGGGCTTAGTGGAGCCCGAGCACGAGCAAAAGCGCGTCGTCGACGACCCGAAGCTCGTCGTAGCCGAGGTGAGCGACCTGATGGCCGAGGTTGCGAGCGTCGATTGCACCGACCATCTCGCAGAGCACGCGGGTGGACTCGCCGTCAAGATCGATCTCCGGGTGAAAGCTTGCGGGCGGGGCGCTCGTCGAGGTCGGGCAGATGACCACGGTTGAGAGCGCCAGCAGGTCGTCGGTCTGGACGATCACAGCGAACCGGCGGGCGTGTTGGACACGGCCTCGTCCTCGTGGCAGCGTGATGGCGTGGACGTCACCGCGTACCACGCAGTTTCTCCATCAGGTCAGCGACCTCGAGCGCCTCCTTGGCATAGGCGTCGTCGGCCATGAGCTGGCGCGCTTCGGCGGCGAGGCCACCTCGGCGGCGTTCGCGCTCGGCGGTCTCAGCGATGGCTTGGCGGGCGGCTTCGGCGCGAGAGATGCCTCGGCGTCGGGCGATTTCGTCGAGCGCGCTCAGACCATCGGGGCCGAGGCGTAGGGAGAGTGGTGGAGGAGCTGTCGCCATGAGGCGAGTGTAGCGCGAAACGCACTACATTTCCTCGGCGGCTCGATCCCCCTCAATGTTCACCTACGCGGCACTGGGCTGCCCCGAGCACGCCGACGTGATCAAACGGGTCCTCGCGATCCTACCCAAACGCCCGAACGTCACGGTCGTGAGCTTCCTCACCCCGGCTGAACCAGCGCACTAGTCAACGCTCCCGACCAGAGCACCACGATCGGACGCCGCGACCACGCGCTGCTGCTGACCGCGATCCAGACCGGCCTGGGGGCTCCGAGCTCACCGTGCTGAGTTGCGGTGACGTCACGCTCGGCACCGGCGCCAACCTCTACGCGGTCGGCAAGGGTCGCCGCGACCGACAAGCTGCTACGAGCACCGCGATCGCGCCGTCTCGCGCCGGCTCCAGATCACTACGCGTGATACGTCGCGACCTCCTGGTAGAGCCTGAGGACGAGATTGAACGTTCCGGGCAAGTGCGCCAGCGTTTCGCGAACCGCGGGGAGCTCCTCAAGGTGCTGGCGGTCTTCGACGGGTTGCATCTCCACGACGGCGGCAATCGAGGCTCAGACGGCGCTCTGAAGCACCTTGGCGGACACGAATCCGCGCTCGGCGGTAATCCCGCCAAACATCTTGTCGAGATGTTCGACGGCATCGGCCTCGTGTGCCGGATCGACCTTCCAGATGTGGGTAAGAACGGGGCTTTCCTTCATCGACGGACCTCACTTCTCGAGCTCGACGCCACGGGGCAGGCGGCCACAATCACGATACCTTCCCGTCGCGCCGGCCGCTGGCAAGTTCCCAATCGGCACCAGTCACAGGGTGCTCTACCGAGCCGCAAAACGTTCGTGGGTCCATCGACTGCTGCGAATGTTGGAGCCGGTGAGCACCCTTGGCCGTCGCTGCTGACGTACGTCTCGCGAAGAAGGGCGACTCCGACAGTGCGGAAACAGCAGCGGGCCTGAACACCGGGAGGTAAGGTCTGTCGGGCGAGCCAGCGGCATTCATACTGGTCATGGGGGCGAACGGGTGAACAGCGGAGTTGATCGTGAAGCCAGTACGCGGGCTCGGATACAGCGGCACTGGGAGGCCTCCGAGTGTGGCGATATCGACGCTGAGCACGCGATCTACGCTGCGGACGCGATCTTCGACTACCCGCAGTCCGGCGAGCGCTTCAGGGGCCGGTCAAGCATCCAAGCGCACGCGGCGGGCATCCGGCCGAACGCCACTTCACCACCCGCCGGATCCTGGGCGGCGATGACATCTGGGTGAGCGAGTGCGTGATCACCTATGACGGGGTGCCGACCTTCTCGATCAGCGTCATGGAGTTCACCGAAGGCCTCGTCATGCACGAGACCCAGTACTTCGCCGACCCCTTCCCCGCGCCTCCCGGGCGCGCTGCGCTCGCTGAACCGATGCCGGCCCGTGACCAATAGGTCGATGCGGCTCTCGGGTCGATGGACGACATCGACCCGCGCGCTGAGAACGATGGACCAAAGCGCTCTCCGGCCGACGGGCCTTTCAGGCACGGCCGGCCGGCCTCGGGTTGCCTGTCTCGCACGGGAACCTCACCGGACGTCGGGCGAGCCTTGCTGGGCAGCGTGGCGCGCGGGCAGCACCGTGGCCATCCGAAGCCGACGGCGGTCACAATGCCATGGCTGACATCTGCGTGGACCCGCTCGGGCTCACCGTTGGCGCTCCAGAGTCCGCCGTGGTTGACAACCCGAAACGAGCAACCATGATGGTGGGCTGTGGCGGCGCCGTCGGCCTCGGTGCGGCCGAGCAATGCGCGCGAGTCAAAGCTGTCGGCGAGCCGTGTGGAAGACCGTCGGACATCACACCGGCAGAGTCGGTCGAGTCACGATGACGATGGCCACCGACGAGTCGCGTGGCCGCGGCTGCTTATTCGAAACAGCGAACGGAAAGGGCCAACCGGATGGCCATACTGATCGTGGGCAGA
>DATCFW010000478.1:0-2818 GCA_036509295.1 Solirubrobacteraceae bacterium
TCGCACTCGCGTCGACGTCCGCGATCAAGGTCGGTGACAACTACTTCGGCGTCAAGCGTCTCACCGTCGGCCGGGGGGCCCGGGTGACGTGGCGGTGGGCCGGCGTGCTCAACCACAACGTCACCGTCAAGTCCGGACCGGCCACGTTTCGCTCCCGAACGCAGGCGCGGGGCACGTTCAGCCACGTGTTCAGCCGGGCAGGCACGTACACGCTGTACTGCACGATTCACCCGTTCATGAAGATGACCGTGGTTGTTCGCTGAACGAGGCGCCCGCCTCGCCGTCACCGCTTCGGGACGGGGCCGCGGGTTAGTATCCCGCCCGCCCTCACGATGTCCTCCTCCGACAAGAAGATCCGAGTCGTCGTCGCCAAGCCGGGTCTCGACGGCCACGATCGCGGTGCGAAGATCATCGCCCGCGCGCTGCGTGACGCGGGCATGGAGGTCATCTACACCGGCCTGCATCAGACGCCCGAGCAGATCGTGGAGACCGTCATCCAGGAGGATGCCGACGCCGTCGGGCTCTCGATCCTGTCCGGAGCGCACATGACGCTCGTTCCGCGGATCATGGAGCTGCTGGCGCAGCAGGGCGTCGATGACGTCGTCGTCACCGTCGGGGGGACGATTCCCGCCGACGACGTGCAGGAGCTCAAGGCGCTCGGTGTCGCCGAGGTGTTCACCCCGGGCGCTCCCACCCAGCAGGCGATCGACTTCCTCCGCGGCGCCGTCCGCGCCTGACGCCGGTCGTGTCCGTGCCGGTCATCGACGGCGGCTCCTGGCCCGTCAGCGTCGACCGATTGACTCGTCAGTCAACTGGGTATAGTCGCAGCACCTTTTCAGAGCACCACCGTGAGCACGCGGGTCATCGATGCCCCGCTCAGGACACTCGATAGGAGGCCACACTTGAAGATTTGCGTCCTGGTGAAAGAGGTTCCGGACGCCGCCGTCGAGAAGCGCATCAACCCGTCGACGGGGCGCATGGACCGAACGGGAGAGAGGAACCTCAATCCCTATGACACCCACGCCATCGAGGCCGCGATGCAGATTCGCGAGGGCGGTGCGGTGGAGGTGGACGAGATCGTCGCTGTCACCATGGGTCCGTCCACCGCGACCCGCGCGCTGCAGAAGGCCGTCTCGCTCGGCGCCGACCGCTCGGTGCACCTGTCCGACGACGGACTCGCCGGATCAGACGTCGCCGCCACCGGCTACGCGCTGTCCAAGGCGCTCGAATCCGAGTCGCCCGATCTCGTGCTGCTCGGCCAGCAGTCAGACGACGGCGAGTGCTACACGATCGGCGCCGTCGTGGCCGACCACCTGAAGATGCCCTCGCTCACCCAGGTGATCAAGATGGACCTCGCCGGTGGGGCGCTCACCTGCGAGCGCCAGGCCGAGTACGGCTACGACACGGTGGAGATCGCACTCCCGGCCGTGATCTCGGTCGGCGACGCCATCAACGAGCCGCGCTACCCGTCGCTCAAGGCGATCATGGGCGCCAAGAAGAAGCCGCTCCAGACCATGTCGGCCGGCGATGTCGGCATCGATGCCTCGCTGGTCGGGACCGAGGGCTCCCGCGTGCAGTGCGGCGAGTTCCACGACCCGCCGGCTAAGGCCTCCGGGGAGATCATCGAGGATGAGGACACCGACGAGACGGTCGAGAAGATCGTCGCCTGGCTCGACGAGAGGAAGCTGATCTAAGTGGCCAGTGACCGCTCCCGGACCGATGATCGCACGCACGAAGGAGGCCACTGATGGCCGACGTACTGACCTACGTTCTGCACTACGAGGGCGCGTTCAACAAGAACTCGCTCGGCGCCGTCTCGGAAGGCGCCGCCCGCGCCGCCGAGATCGGCGGCGAATGCCACGCGGTGGTGGTCGGCGGAGACGATCTGACCGACGACCTCTGCCAGACGCTCGGCGGCTACGGCGCCAAGAAGGTCTTCCGCGCCAAGGGCCCCGAAGGGCTGGCTCAGCCCGTCGTCGACGTGATGGCCAAGGTCATCGACGACAACGGGCAGGACTACGCCCTGTTCGGCGGCGGTCTGCTCGGCTTTGAGATCGGCGCCGGCCTCGCCGCTCGCAAGCAGGCCGGCGTGACGATGGAGGTCACCGCCGTCAAGGCCCAGGACGGCAAGCTCGTCGCCGAGCGGCCGATCCTCCAGGACTCCAAGATCTCGGTGTCCCACTACCAGGGCGACCTGGGGATCATCATCGGCCGCATCAACGCGTTCGAGATCGCCCAGAGCGGCGACAGCGCCACCGAGGTGATCGACGTCGACATCGAGTACTCGCCGTTCTCCACCCAGGCCAAGATGGTGCAGCGCGGCGAGCAGCGCGGCGCCGACGTTGACATCGAAGGTGCCGACATCCTAGTCGCCGGTGGCCGCGGCCTCGGCAAGGCCGAGGGCTTCGAACTGGCCGAGGCACTGGCCGGTGCGTTCGGCAACACCGCCGCCGTGGCCGCCACCCGCGCGGTCGTCGACGCCGGGTGGTACCCCTACGCCGCCCAGATCGGCCAGACCGGCAAGTCGGTGTCGCCGAAGTTGTACCTGGCCGCCGGGATCTCGGGCGCCATCCAGCACAAGGTCGGGATGCAGTCCTCGGAGAACATCGTCGCCATCAACAAGGACGCCAACGCGCCGATCTTCGAGTTCGCCGACCTCGGGATCGTCGGCGACCTCAACAAGGTGCTGCCGAAGCTGACCGAGGCGATCAGGGCCAAGAAGGGGAGCTAGGGCCATCATGAGCAGCGCCAACGGACGCCACCACGCGCCGAGCGAGTACCCGCCGCCGGTCGACTCCGTCAAGGAGTTCATCAAGCG
>DATCFW010000479.1:0-2917 GCA_036509295.1 Solirubrobacteraceae bacterium
CGACACCGCCGGCCTCCAGGCCGGGGACCTGCTCGTCGAGCTCGACGGCGAACCGGTGACCGACGCCGGAGATCTGCAGCGATTGATGGTGCACGAGCGGATCGGGCGCGCCGTCCCGGCGACGGTGCTGCGCGACGGCGCCGAGCGCGGCATCGAGCTGGTGCTCGACGAACTGGCCTGAGGCGGCATCTCTGCACGCCGTTCGGGCCCGTCGGGTTGGACGCGGCGGCCAAAGCCACCGGCCTCGCCGCCAGAGCGGCCTGCCGGTGCATTAGCGTTGGCGCCGTACCCACCTGATCCCAAAGAGGCGACACCCCATGACATCACCTTCCACCGTGCTGGGCTCGGCGCTCTGGAGCCCCCAGGCCCAAATGGCGACCGTTCCCGGGGACCGGCTCACGATCGTCGCCGGCGAGGGGGCGAACGTGCAGACCGACGAGGGCCAGTGGCTGCTCGACGCGACCGCCGCGCTGTGGTACGCCAACATCGGCCACGGACGGGTGCGCCTGGCCGATGCCGCCGCCGCGCAGATGCGGCGGCTCGAGACCTACCACACGTTCGGGCGGATCACGAACGACCAGGCGCTCCGGCTGGCCGACCGCGTCGCCGCCATGGCCCCGATCGAGGACGCCAAGGTGTTCTTCGTCAGCGGCGGCTCGGACGCGATCGAGACCGCCGCCAAGCTGGCCCGGCGCTACTGGCAGATCGACGGACAGGCCAACAAGCGGATCATCATCAGCCGCGACGGCTCCTACCACGGGCTGCACGCCTTCGGCACCAGCCTCGCCGGCATCCCGTTCAACCGCGAGGGTTATGGATCGGAGTCGCTCATTCCCGAGACGGCCCGCGTCCCTGCCAATGATGCCGACGCGCTCGAGGAGCAGATCCGCACCCTCGGCCCCGACCGCGTGGCCGCGGTGTTCGTCGAGCCGGTGATCGGCACCGGCGGCGTGATCCTGCCCGCGGAGGGCTATCTGCCGCGGGTGGAGGCGATCTGCCGCGAGCACGACGTCCTGCTCGTGGCCGACGAGGTCATCACCGGGTTCGGGCGCACGGGCGAGATGTTCGCCAGCGAGTTGTTCGAGCTGCACCCGGACATGGTCGTGGTGGCCAAGGGGATCACCTCCGGCTACGCCGCGCTGGGGGGCCTGCTCGTCGCCCCGCGGGTGTGGACGCCGTTCTTCGATTCCCCGGACGCCCCCATCTTCCGCCACGGGGTGACATATTCCGGGCACGCCACCGCGTGCGCCGTCGCCCAGGCCAACCTCGATGTGCTCGAGGAGGAGGATCTGGTTGCCCGCGTGGCGATGCTGACGCCGCAGCTGGCGGCCGCCGTCGCCCCGCTGAGTGCGCACCCACTGGTGACCGAGGTGCGGTCCGGGATCGGACTGCTCGCCGGCATCCAACTCAACCCCGACGTGTCCGGTGACGAAGTCACCCGACGGTGTCTCGAGGATGGCATCCTGCTGCGGGTCATCACCCACAACACGATCCAGATCTCCCCGCCGTTCGTCATCGAGGCCGATGACCTGGAGCGGATCGCGGCCGCGATCGGGCGCGCGCTGGATCAGCTCGGCAGCTGAGCGGGGGCGTCCTTCGACGCCGTCCCGCGGCGGAGCCGCTCCCCCCCTGGAGAGAGGGTGAGAACGGGTTTAGGGCTCGGGTCTTAGGCTGTGGCCCATGCACGCTCCGGCGGCGGTGGGCCGCGAGGCCGAGCTGGCCGAGATCGATGCCTTCCTCGGCGAGCTGCGGGCAGCGAGCACCGCGCTGGCGCTCGAGGGCGAGGCGGGGATCGGCAAGACGACGATCTGGTCCGAGGCCGTCGACCGAGCCCGCGGCGCCGGCGCGCTCGTCCTCACGTGCCGGCCCGCCGCCGCCGAGGCCAAGCTCAGCTTCTCGGGACTGTCGGACATGCTCGCTGACATCGATCCGGACGCGTTCGCGGCGCTGCCCGACGTGCAGCGCAACGCCCTGGAGGTGGCGCTGCTGCGCCTGGCGCCGGACAGCCCGACCCTCGACCCACGGCTGGTCGGCACCGCGCTGCTGTCACTGGTGCGCCGGCTCTCCGCGCACCGGCCGCTGCTGCTCGCCGTCGACGACGCCCAATGGCTCGATGCCCCCACCAGCAGCGTCCTCGCGTTTGCCGCGCGGCGACTGGAGGGCGAGCCGGTCGGGGTCCTGTGCTCGCTGCGGCCCAATCCGGGCGGCCTCGGTCCGCTGGAGACGATTGAGCGCGAGCACATCCGGCGGCTGCGGGTTGGCCCGATGGAGCTCGGCTCGCTGGGCCAGCTGATCCGTGACCGCCTGGGCTGGTCGTTGCCGAGGCCGCTGCTGGCGCGGATCGCGCAGGCCGCTCGGGGCAACCCGTTCTACGCGCTGGAGGTGGCCCGCCTCATCCCCCGGGAGTCGGCGCTGGTCCACGCCGCCGGCGGCGACCGCCTGCCGGTGCCCGATGACGTCCGGACGCTGGCCGCGTCCCGGGTGGCGGCGCTCCCCCCTGACACCCAGACGGCGCTGCTGCGGGCCGCGGTGCTCGCGGTGCCCGACACGAGAACGATCGAGCCGCTGGCGCTCGCTCCCGCCGAGGCGGAGGGCATCGTCGACGTCGACGAACGCGGCCGGATCGAGTTCTCCCATCCGCTGTTCGCGGCCGCGATCTACGCCTCGGCGTCGGCCGCCCAGCGCCGGGAGGCCAACCGCGTCGCGGCGGCCGAGGTGTCCGATCCCGAGCAGCGGGCACGCCACCTCGCGCACAGCGCCACGGTTCCCGATCCGGCGGTCGCCGCCGAGCTCGACGCCGCGGCCGAGCTGGCCCGCTCCCGCGGCGCCCCCGACGCCGCCGCCGAGCTGATCGAGCTGGCCCTGCGCCACACCCTGCCCGCCGAGCACGAGGCCCGCGCCGAGCGGCTGCTGCGGA
>DATCFW010000480.1:0-2466 GCA_036509295.1 Solirubrobacteraceae bacterium
CTCGCCCGGCTCGCACAGTGCCTGCACGGCGTTGCCGAGGTTGAGCAGCAGCTTGGCGTACTTGAGCCGCATGACGTCCGGCACCGGCCGCGATGTGAAGCGCGACGCCGATAGCGCGGCGCACACCTCCTCGCACCGGCGATCGACGCCGTCGGGGTACCGGCCGACGTCGACCATCCCGCTCAGCTGCGCGCCATAGGACTCGACCGTCCCGGGTTCGAGGTGCGCCGTCGGGGCCATCACCACCGCCCCGTACACGCGATCCATCACCCGCAGCGCGACGCGCTCATTCTCCACCCCGTTCTGCAGGCACACGACCGGGACGGCGGTGCCGGCGGCGGCGCGGAGCGCGGTGAGCGCCGCGATCGTGTCCTGGCTCTTGGTGGCCAGCAGCACGACATCATCGCCCGACCACTCGGTGTCGGCCGGGTCGGCCGCGACCGGCAGTGGGAGCGTCACTCGCTCGACCGGCGTGAGCAGGGTGAGGCCGTCACGGCGGATCGCCTCCAGATGAGCGCCGCGGGCAATCAGCGCCACCTCGAATCCCGCCTGGTGCAGTCGCGCGCCCACGACTCCGCCGATCGCGCCGGCGCCGAAGATCACGAATCGCATGCCGTGCAGGGTAGTGGGGTGACCACCCGTGGCCGCCCCGATCCGGCTCGGGCGAGCGCCGCCGCGAAGGTCAGTGAGCGGCGAGCTCGTCGCCGGCGCCGGCGCCGGTGGGTGCGTAGAGGCGCACCTGATCGCGGCCGTTGTCCTTGCTGGAGTACAGCGCGCGGTCGGCGAGCCGGACGAGCTCGGTCGGGTCAGAGGTCCGGGTCGAGTCACAGACGCCGGCGGAGATGGTGACGCGCGACGCCGGATCGCCGGAACCGGCGAGCAGGTCGCGGGCGCGCTGCACCGCGATCCGGGCCTCCTCGCCGCCGGTCTCGGGCAAGATCCAGGCGAACTCGTCGCCGCCGACGCGGGCCAGGGTGTCCTCGGCGCGAGCCGCCTGCCCGAGGGTGCGCGCCACCGCGATGAGGATCTCGTCTCCGGCCTCGTGGCCGCCGGCGTCGTTGACCCGCTTGAAGTGGTCGATGTCGATCATCGCCACCGACAGGGGGGTGCGGTGGCGCCGCGCGCGGGCCAGGTCGGCGGTGAGCCGCTCGTGGAACGCGCGGTGGTTGGCGACCCCGGTGAGCGCGTCGGTGGCGGCCTGAGCGGCGAGCGCCGCGCGGTCCTCGATGTTGGTGACCGCCGAGGCGATCAGCTCGCCGAACTCGGTCAGCCGCAGCTCGTGCTCGTCGGTCAGCCCCGCGGGCTCGAACGAGACGACGGCGAGAAAGCCCCAGGTCCGGCCGGCCACCCTCACCGGAGACACGATGCTCGACGCGTACCCGAGCGCCCCGAGGTTACTGTCCGGGGCGTAGTCCCGAACCCGCCGCGGACGCCCGGCGGACAGCGCCTGCGCGAGCTCGCTGCCCGGCGCAACCGGGAAGCGAGCGCCCACCTCGTATTGGAGCTCGGGCCGCTGGGCCCACGAGCCGAGGATGATCGCCGCGTCGGGTTCGTCCAGGCGCAGGATGCCGGCGCCGCTGGCCTCGAGCAGCTGCCCGGCTTCCAGCGAGACGAGCTCGTAGAAGGCAGCCGCGGGCTCCCCGCTCACCACCGCGGTGGCGACGCGGCGCATCGCGCCCTGCTCGGCGGCGAGCCGCTGCGCCCGGCGGCGCAGGGTCCACATGAACCGCTTGCCGATGACGATCGCGGACCCGAGCACGATGAACGCGGGACCCGCGACGACCAGCCGGCCGGTCCCGTCGGCCTGCGCTCCCGCCGACGCGGTGATCACGACGACGACGTCAACCGCGACACAGGCGACGAAGTACACGACCGCGGCCGCCGGCCGGAAGAAGTAGGCGGCGAACACGACCACGTAGAACAGACAGGCCCACGCCGGTGAGCGGGCGCCGCCGCTGAGCCCGATCGCGGCCGCGATCGACGCCGTGCCGGCGATCGCCGACAGATGGATGAGCCACACCGGGAGCCGGCCGTAATCCAGGAGCGCGCCGGAGACCGTCCCCCAGGCGCAGCCGGCGACACCCATCGCCACCAGCGCGCCGCGGTGCGTGTCCGCCAGCGGCAGGACCAGCGCCATCGCGATGACGCTCAGCGACGCGATCACCCAGATGATCGCGCCGACGCGGCCGGCCGCGACTCGCTCCTCGCTCCGGATCGCCCCGGCGGCGCGCACGCTGGCGATGGCTCGGTTCATTCGCGTGTCATGGGTGTGCGCAACGACTCCTCGAGACGTGGTGGTCGGCATTCGTGCCTCGCCTCCCGTGCCAATCAACGTTTTTCGGGACGGTTTGTTTGCTTACGGACGCAATCCTTCGTCCAAGGTCGCTCAGTCGAGCGGCTGGCGAACGACCGGGCGGCGGGCGGCGGCGGCCTCGTCCAGGCGCCGGACGGGCGTGGTGTGCGGCG
>DATCFW010000481.1:0-3478 GCA_036509295.1 Solirubrobacteraceae bacterium
GCCAGCAGGAACTGCCAGGTTGCGGCCAGCTCGGGGACTGCGCCTGCCACCACTATGGCGATCAGAATCCATTCGCCGCCGACGATCAGGCCATGCCTCATGCCGGCCTGGCCCCGGCGCCCGCGGTCAGCTCGACCGAGCGGTAAACGCCAATGTCGCGGCAGTGGTGGCTGTCGCTGCCGGCAACCACGGTGACGCCCGCACGGGCCATAGCGTCGACCGTGCGGGCCGACGGGCACGCCCATTTCTCGTTGATCTCGACCATCGCCCCCGTGTCCGCAACCCGCCGTGCGAGTTTGGCGAGCAGCGGCTCGGGGACCATCGCCTCGTCGAGCCCCATCTTGGGCAGCACGCTGAACAGGTGGGCGAGCACGCAGCTGCGGTCGGTGGCGTTGGGCGCGCTCGCGGTCGCCTCGCACAGCAGCTCGATCGCCTCGGCCGCCGTCATTCTCCCGCCGTCGATGGTCGCCCGTGCCTGCGCCGGGTGCACCGGGCCGTCTTTCCCGGGAAACTGATGGTCGGCGATCAGCACCAGGTCAATGCCGTCCAGGTCGGACGGCAGGTCAAGCCGACCAGAGGCATCGAGGATCTTGGCCTCGACGCCTGCTAGGACCCGCAGCCCCGGCTGCCCGCGCAGCGGCGCCACGGCGGCGGTGAACTCGGGCAGCCACGTGGTGTCGCGCCGGACATGATCGACGAGGCACAGCGTGCGCAGTGCGCGCTCCCGGGCGGCCCGCACGTTCTCCGCCGGCGTGCTCGCACCGTCGGAGAACGTGGAGTGCACGTGAAAGTCCTCGTCGAGCGCCACCGCCGGGCATCGCGCTTCGCTCATGAGGGCGATCCGCTCAGGTCGCGCCCGACGTTCGCGATATCGGCGGGATCGATGATGCTCTCGTCGAGGAAGCGGACCACAGCGCACTCGCGGAAGTCCATCGCGGCTGGGAGCGGCAGGCCGCGCAGCGCGGCGAGCGCGAGCCTGGGCATGTCGACGCCGCTGGCGATGGTGAGGCCGAGCGTGCCGGGCATCCGGGGGTTCACCTCGAGCAGCGCGGGGCGGCCGGCCGCGTCGCGCTTGCACTGGACGTTGGCCACGTAGGTGATGCCGGTCGCCTCCGCGACGGTCCGGCCGAACGACGACAGCTCGTCGTCCTTAACCGTGCGGCCGCCCACCGACACGCCGGAGTCAACCCGGGCCCGCAGTCTCGGGACCGACGCGATCACGCGCCCGCCGGCATCGGCGAGCACGTCGATCGAGTACTCCTCGCCGGGCAGGAACTCCTGCACGATCAGGGCGGACGAGCGCTCGAGGGCGGCCAGCTCCGCGGCGGATCCGATGGTCATGACGCCACGGGACCCGCTGCCCGTCCTTGGCTTGACGATGACCGGGTAGGTCCACGCCGCCGGGTCGACGAGCGGGCCGAACAGCTCGGTCCTCGGGACTGCGACGACCCCGGCGCAGCGCGCGGCCAGCGCCAGCTTGTCGAGGATGACGTCAAGCGCCGGCCCGGGCGCGAGCAGCAGACCGATGCCTTCGGCTGCGAACAGCGCGCGCGCCCGGGCAAGCGGCCGGAGCTCGGCGTCGACCGTCGGCAGGACGACGTGCACGCCGAGCGCGCGGCACCGGGCCAGCACGGCGTCGGTGAAATCGGGGGCGGCTCCGGCCGGGATGAGGGTTCGCGCTGAGGGCGGGACCAGGTACAGCCCGGCCGCCCACGGGTCCATGTCGGCGGCGATCAACTCGACCGAGGGATCGGCGCTGAGCGACTTCATCGCGGCGATCGCCGCCGGGCCGCCTGCGCCGGTGACCAAGACGCGGAGCGGCCGTTCGGTATCGGCCGCCTGCCGCGGTCGCGGCGTCACGGCGTCCCCGCCAGATGACCGCCACCGGCCGGGGGCGGCTGGGTGCCCGCGCGGTCCCTGATGGCTTCGAACGGCTCGGCATGAGTGCCGATGCAGTACCTGGCCCAGTATCGGGCGGTCGAGGTGATCAACTCGGGCTCCATGTAGTCGCGGATGCTCGTCTGGGAGCCGAACGCGTCGATGACCTTGAGTTTGCGGCCGATGTAGTCATCGATGGTCACGAAGTACGTCGGACGGAAGTCGACAGTGGCGGAGGGGGACTGGAAACAGTAGACGCGGCCCACCCGCCGGCTGGCGACCATCACCGCGCGATGCGTGTTGCGATGATCCTGGTGGAGGTCGTGGATGGAATGCGTGTATATGATCGTCGGCTGGATTTCCGCGACGACCTCCTCGATAAGGCCGATCGTCGGGTTGCCCTCGGCGATCTTGGTATCTGCCAGGTCCCTGAGGAAGAGCCTGGCACCGGTGATATCCGCCGCCTCCTGCGATTCCCGGGTCCGCTGCACGTGATCGCCGCCGTGCGCGCCTCGGGACAGCGTCAAGATCGCCACCGCGTCGTCGGCCGCGCTGTGCGCGGCCAGCGTGCCGCCGGCGCCGATCTCAACGTCGTCGGGGTGCGCCCCGACGGCGAGAACCCGCTCCCTGCGCGCGTCCCTGGCCGCGCGGCCCGCCTCGACCAGCTCGGTGGCCTTGGCCACCAGGTCGGCCGCGCTGACCGGCTTGCTCAGGAACTCCGCCGCCGCGCCACGCAGCGCCGAGACGGCGTAGTCGACCGACGGGCGGCCGGTGAGCAGCGCCACCGGCAGGCCCGGCGCCAGTTCGCGGACCCGCTCGAGCAGTTCGAGCCCGCTCATACCCGGCATCTCGATGTCGGTGATGAGCAGGTCCCATTGCTCATCCTGGACGCGGCACAGGGCAGCGCCGGCCTCAAGCTCGTGCACCACGTCGAAGCCCGCTGCGCGCAGCACCCGGCCCAGATAGCCGCCGAGAGCCGGATCGTCGTCCACTACCAGGATGCGTCGCCGCGGTGCGCTAGCGTCGCTGGCCGCCATGAATCCCCCTGCCCCAAAAGTCACTGGTGCCCTCGGGACGCCGTGATGGCGTGAAAATTTGGCGAGCTGCGGGTTTGCGGTTGGCTGGGGTTGCTGGCGCCCTGTGGCCGGGGCTGGCGGGCGTGTGCGGGGTTTCGCGGCCTCGCGGGGCGCGTGCCGGGTTTACGGCCTCGCGGGGGCCGTGTGCGGGTGGAGGATGCGGTGGTGCGGCCGTCCGCTGACGTCGTTGCTCTTTGGCGGGACCGACCCCGTCCAAAAGTCTGGCGCCGGGAGCTGCCCTGAGGGCTGTGAATTGGCGCTTTCGAGCCCGCGGACCAGATTTCCGCTTGCCCCCAGCTCCCGCGGGCGGCCGCGACCGTTAACCGCATCCTCATGGTAGGAGATCACGATGCAGGAGGTCGAGGGCGAGCCGCTGTTCTGCGAGCGGGCCGCCGGGATCGATATCGGCAAGGCGTCGGTGTTCGTCACGATCCGGGTGCCGAGCGAGTCCCAGAAGGGCGGCCGGCAGCAGGAGACCCGCGAGTTCGGCACCACGCGCAGGCAGCTGCTGGCGCTGGCGGACT
>DATCFW010000482.1:0-3721 GCA_036509295.1 Solirubrobacteraceae bacterium
GCGGTACAGCGCCGCCGAGTCCTGCGCCATCTCGGCCAGCAGCCGCTCGAACGTCTCCGAGTCCGCGTGCGGCCGCGCGCGGCCGGTGGCCAGGGTGGCGCTGGCGGCGAGCTCGAGCTCGCGATGCGCGATCTCGGGCACGGCGTACTTGGCGGTGAGCACCTCTCCCTGCTCGGTCATCTTCAGCCGTCCCCGCACGGTGCCCGGCGGCAGCGCCAGGATGGCGACGTTCGTCGGCCCCCCGCCCCGCCCCACGGCGCCGCCGCGGCCGTGGAAGAAGCACCAGCTGACCCCGTGGCGGGTGAGCACCCCGGCGATCCGCACCTGCGCGGTGTAGGCGGCCCAGGCCGACGCGAGGTAGCCGACGTCCTTGTTGGAGTCCGAGTAGCCGACCATGATCTCCTGCTCGTCCCCGAGCCCCCGCAGCGCCTGGCGATACACGGGCATCGCCAGCAGCGCGTCCATCGTCGCCGGCGCGGCCGCGAGCGTCGCCCCCGCCTCGAACAGCGGCACGACCCGCAGCCGCGCCCGCTCGCCGCCGGCGCCGCACAGGCTGGCCTCCTTCATCAGCAGCAGCACCTCGAGCAGGTCGGCGGGCCCCGAGGTGCCCGAGATGATGTACGTCTGCACCGCGCCGCGGTTGGGGCCGGCGAGCGTCTGGCGCAGCGTGCGGAACGTCTCGATCGTCTCCCGCGTGGACTCCGAGAAGCCGTCGATGTCGGCGGGAATGAGCGGCCGGTGATCGGCGATCTGGGCTTGAAGCAGCGCGACGCGCGCCTCGTCGTCCAGCGTCTCGTAGTCGCCGCAGACGCGGAGCGAGCCGTACACCTCGGCGAGGGCGCGGCGGTGGATCGCGGCGTGCTCGCGGATGTCGAGCCGGGCGAAGTGAAAGCCGAACACCTCGACCTCGCGGATGACGTCGCGCAGGTCCGAGCCGGCGGTCAACGCGCCGGACCCGGCCCACAGCGACGCCTCGACGCGCCGGAGGTCGGCGAGCAGCTCTGAAGGCTCGGCGTAGGCGCCGTCGGCTCGGGTCTGCGTGGCCCGGATCCGCTCGCGCATGAAGGTGAGGGCGCGGCGATAGGCCTCCTCCGGGTTGAGCGCATCGAGCCGATCGGCGAGATCCGGGAACCGGTGGCGCCCGTCGGCGAGGATCGGCTCCAGCTCGGGCGCGGGCCCCGTGAGGCGCTCCGACAGCGACAACCGGCCGGCGAGCTGCTCGAGCCGAGCCTCGATCAGCCGCAGGCACTGCTCCCGCATCAACTCGAGCGCGGCCACCGTCGTCTCGGGGGTGACGAACGGGTTGCCGTCACGGTCGCCGCCGATCCAGGAGCCGAACGTCAGCAACGGCGGGACGCTGGGCGAGGACTCCCCGCCGCCCTCGGGATAGAACTCGGCCAGCGCCTCCTCGAGGTCCCGGTAGATGCGTGGAATCGTGTCGGCCAGCGTCGAGGAGAAGTGGATCAACCCGCCGCGGACCTCGTCGGCGACAGTCAGCTCGGCGGCGCGGATGTCATCCGAGCCCCACAGCTCCTGGGCGGTGGCCAGCAGGCGCCGCCGGGCGTCGTCGATCGGAGCGTGAGCGCGCTCGTCGAGCTCGCGCAGCACCCCGAACACGCGTGCCAGCTTGTCGATCGTCGTCCGCCGCCGCGCCTCGGTCGGGTGGGCCGTCATCACCAGCCGCAGCTCGGCGCCGGACAGGACCTCGGTCACGTCGGCCGCCGTGGCGCCGGTGCCGTGCAGGTCGGCGATGACCTGGCGCAGCGATCCCGCCCGCGGCCGCTCGGGCTGCGCGGCATCACGCGCCCGCAGGCGGCGGACGCGCTCGTTGTCCTCGGCCAGGTTGACGAGCTGAAACCACCGGGTGAGCGAGCGCACGAGCATCTCGGTCTCGGCGAGGCTCAGTCCCGCCACCCGCTCGGCGAGCTTGTCGGCGGCCTGCGCGTCGCCGCGGCGGGCCGCCTGGTCGAGCGCGACGGCGTCGTCGAGCAGGCGGACCGCGGCCGGCCCCTCGGCGAGGGTGATCACCTCGCGCAGGACGTCGGTCAGTAGCGCCTCGTCGGCGGCGAAGTCACGGCGCCCGGGATCGGCGGCACTCACCGTCCTACATGTTGCCGCACAGCGGACCGGGCCGAGGGCCGCCGGTCGTGGCGGCCCTCATTGCCCGGCGCCGCGCCTCCCGGCGTCTCCGGCGCGTCGGTGCGACCCGCCACCCCCGGCTCACAGCCAGTGCTCGTCCTCGACGCCGAACCCGACCGCGAACTCCATCTCGACATAGCGCTCATGGTCGGCGTATCCACGGATGCTCGGCGAGCGAGCCGGCTCGTGCTCGGCGCGCCCGCCCGCGCCGAGGACCCGCCGCAGTCGCGGGACCAGCCGGCCCCGGGGCGAGCGCCGGCTCCGCGCGCGGATCACTCGCAGACCCTCGCGCTCATGCGGGTCCAGCCAGTCGCGGTACCGCGGCCCAGCCCGCGAGGCGGCCGGTGCTCGGCCGCCCCGGCTGAGGAGCATCAATTCGTCTCTGTTCAGGTACATGTGGATCAGTCCATTTGTGTCATGTGGCGGTCTGTCGGTGGTGGACGCGCGGCGGTGTCACTTTGCGGCAGGGAGCCGTGACTCGCCGTCGGCGAGTGTCATCGCTGCCGCGCGCCGGCATCGGCGCGCGTCTCCTTCACATTCGGGCTGGGAGCCGGCTAGGGCGTGCTGTGGTTCGTCATGGGCATCTCCGCTGAAGTCGAGGTGAGTGGGTGATCGGGCACAAAAAAAGCGACCCCATGTGGGTCGCCCTTGCTTCGAGTTGGTATGCGCAGCAGTGATCAGCCTGCGCCTCTCAAGGCAAGGACGTCGGGATTGCGATCTCCGGCGTAGCGGACGGCGAATGACGTCGCCCCCATCCGCATGGCGGCCGTGTCGACCGACCGAGCGAACGTCGCCACGCCGATGGGCGTGGGCGCGAGGTTCGCGGTGGGGATGTTGAAAGTGCTGGTCATAGTGGTCACTCCAATTGCGACACCGCCAGGGTAACTGACGTCGGCGGCGATTGCAAGCAACTGACACAAAGAAATGACATTTGGGCACTCACGCCGAGTCGGGCGGTGCCGCCTGCGGCCCGGATACCCTCCGTTGGATGCTGCACATCCATCGCGCCGTCCGCGCCGACGCCCTCGCCGACGCCCTCGCCAGGCTCCTGTCCGAGCCACCCGAGGACCCGTTCGCGACCGAGGTCGTCGCCGTGCCCACGCGCGGGATGGAGCGCTGGCTGACACAGCGCATGTCGTCGATCCTCGGCGCTCGGCCGGGACGCGCGGACGGTGTCTGCGCCAACGTCGCGTTCCCCTCGCCGCACCGGCTCGTCACCGAGGCGGTCGCCGCTGCCTCCGGGATCGACCGGGCGCAGGATCCCTGGCTGCCCGAGCGCGCCGTGTGGCCACTGCTCGAGGTCGTGCAGGAGTCTCTGCCCGAGCCGTGGCTGGCGACGCTGGCCGTCTACCTCGGCGCCGGCGCCGGCCCGTCGGACCCGATGCGCCGGGCGCGCCAGGCCCGCCGCCTGACCACCGTGCGGCACCTGGCGGACCTGTTTGACCGGTACTCGCTGCACCGCCCCGAGATGCTCGCCTCCTGGGCGCGCGGGGATGACCTCGACGCCACCGGGGCGCCACTCCCGCCCGCCGGCGCGTGGCAGGCGGAGCTGTTGCGGCGGCTGCGGGCCCGGATCGCCCAC
>DATCFW010000483.1:0-6803 GCA_036509295.1 Solirubrobacteraceae bacterium
CTCGTGCCGCTGGAGGGCGACGAGCGTGGTGACGGCCGGCGGACGGTCGTCCACGTCGAAGGGATCGCCGAGCCGCTGACCGCGTCGCGCTCCGAGCAGGCGATCGCCCACGACCTCGCCGTCGCGCTCGGACAGGAGACGCCGCGCGGGCGCCACGGCAGCGCCGGCGCGGAGATTCCCGGGCAGGATCCGCTCTTCTACACGTAGTCGGCGGGGGGCGCTGGCGCCCGAGCGATCAACGATGCTTTACCGAAGCGCCGCGGATGCCGATTAAGGGGCATGACTCCCCGCACGACCCAGCCAGCGCAGACCCTCCCGGGCGACTGCGTGCTGCTCGCCCGCCAGCCGGTATTCGACCGGCACGAGCGGGTGGTCGGATTCGAGCTCTCGCTGACGGCCGACACATCGCCGGTGGCCGGGGCGGCCGCCGCGAGCGTGGTGTCGACCGCGTTCGGCGACGTTGGCCTCCGGCGAATCGTCGGAGATCGTCGCGCCTACATCGACGCGTCGCCGCAGCTGGTGCAACAGGCCGCCGCGCTGGGCCTCCCGCCCGAGCGCGTGGTTCTCCAGCTCGACGCCGATGCGGTCGACACCCGGCTGCTGCAGACGGCCGGCGGCCTGACTCGCGACGGGTTTGACCTGGGAGTCGGCGGCTGGGCGCTGGCGCCCGAGTTCGCGCCATTGCTCGAGCTGGCCCGAGTGATCAAGGTCAAGTTCGATTTCGGCACCCTGGACCTCGCTCGGCTGGCCCCTCGCCGCGCCGAGCTGCAGGCACGCGGCGTCACGCTGATCGCCACCGGTCTCGAGACCCGGGGGGAGTACGAGGAGTGTCACCGGCTCGGGTTCGACGGCTTTCAGGGCGGCTATCTCGCCGAGCCGTCGGGAGTCCCCGGCCGGCGCACGCCCACCTTTCGACTGGCGGCGTTGGCCGCCCTGCTCGACGCCACCGGGCCTGGCGCGTTCGAGGACATCGAACGACTGATCTGCCAGGACGCCGGGCTCGCGCACCGCTTCCTGCGTCTCGCCGACTCCGCGTTCTACACCGCCCGCGATCGGGTGCGGTCCGTCCGCGAGGCGCTCCTGCGCCTGGGGGCGGGTCCGGTGCGCCGGTGGGCATTACTGCTGCTCCTGGCCGGCCTCACCGACTCGTCGTCACCCACCGATCGCCACCTGCTCGGGGTCGGTCTGCACCGCGCCCGCCTGTGCGAGCTGCTGGTCCGCGAGGACACCGCCGCGTGCCCGGACCGAGCGTTCACCGCGGGGCTGCTGTCAATCCTGCCCGCGCTCCTGCACCAGCCGCTCGAGCCCCTGCTGGACGAGCTGCCGGTCGACGAGCGCTTGAGCGCCGCGCTGATCGGCCATCACGGTCCCGAGGGGGTATTGCTCGCCGCCGCCCTCGACTATGAGCGCGGGGAGCGCGCGGACCCCGGCGGCCATCCGTCGCTGCTGGCCGCCATCAGCCGCATCTACGCCGAGGCGCTGCTGTGGTCCGACGACACGGTCCGGCAGCTGGACTGAGGACAGCCACCCGCTGCGTCCGGACGCTGGTGCGGCACCGACACTAGACTCGGCGCGATGCGGCAGGTCGCGATGCTGCGGGGGATCAACCTCGGCTCCACCCGGCGGGTCCCGATGGTCGAGTTGCGCGCGCTGTTCGCGCAGGCCGGATACGCGGACGTGCAGACCTACGTGCAGAGCGGCAACGTCGTGCTCTCCAGCGACGCGTCACCGGCCGCGCTCGAGCGCGAGGCGCAGCGACTCATCTCCGCGCAGTTCGGTTTCGATGTCCCGGTGGTCGTGCGTTCCCACCAGGAGCTGGCGGCCGTGGTGAAGCTCAATCCGCTCGGTGACGTGGCGCAGGACCCCAAGCGCTACCAGGTGAGCTTCCTGTCGGGCGAGCTCAGCGCCGACCGGATCGCGGCCCTCGAGGCGGCCGTGGCCGAGCCCGAGCGGTTCGTCGCCCACGGCCGCGAGCTCTACGCCTGGCACCCCGCCGGCGTCGCGCGCTCCAAGCTGTCGACCGCGCTGGCCGGCAAGGGGCTGGGGGTGACGGCGACCGCGCGCAACTGGACGACGGTCACGACGCTGCTTGAGATGGCCGGAGGTTGATCGCCGCGGTCCGGCTCGGCCACCGGGGGTTCCGTGCGTCGTGACGGGGTTCCGTGCGTCGCGACGCGGACCGTGGCGACTTAGTGGACTCCAGGGACGGTTAGTCGCCACGGTCCCGACGTGTGGTGACGGCGCGCGCCCCCGGCACTCAGCTCAGGCCGCCTCTGACTCGAGCACCGCGCCACCCCCCTCGGGCGCCGGCGCAGCGGCCGCCGCCAGGACCGGCCGCCGCGGCGTCCGCAGCGTCACCGCCGCGGCCAGCACCGCCACCCCGGCACAGCCGAGCGCGACGATGAACGCGAGGTGATAGCCGCCGAGCAGCGCCGCGGCATGCGGCTCCCCCCGCCCGATCAGCGTGTTCGTCCGAGAGCTGGCGACAGTCCCGAGCACGGCGACACCGATCGCCCCGGCGAGCTGCAGCGACGTGTTGACGATCCCGGAGGCCATGCCCGCGTCGGTGGGGGGCACGTTGGCCATCGCGATCGTCAGCAGCGGCATGAACGCCAGCCCGGCGCCGAGGCCGATGAGCACGAACGCCGGCAGGAGGCCGGCGGCGTAGCTGGTGTGGGCGCCGACCGTCGCCAGCAGCCCGAGGCCCCCGGCGCAGGCGACGAGCCCGGCGAGCAGCGGCGGCAGCGACCCGAACCGGTTGACCAGCCGTGCGGTGACGCCGAAGGAGAGCGCCGCCAGGGTGAGCGTTTGGGGCAGGAACGCGATGCCGGTCTGCAGCACCCCGTAGCCGCGCACGTGCTGCAGGTACAAGACGCCGATAAAGAACGAGGCGTACATCCCGGTGATGAGCAGCCCGCGGATGAGGCTCGAGCTGGCCAGCCCGGGGATGCGGAAGATCCGCAGCGGCAGGATCGGGTTGCACAGCCGGGCCTCGAGCACCGTGAACGCGATCAGCAGGACCACTGCCAACCCGCCGAACGCCAACGTGTGCGCCGAGCCCCACCCATACGAGGATGACGTCACGATCGTGTACGCCGCCAGCACCATCGACGACGTGACGAGCACCGGTCCGACGGCGTCGACGTCACGGCCGATGCCGAGCCCCTCGTTTTCGGTGATCCAGCGGCGGCCGAGCACGAAGGTGGCGATCCCGACGGGGACGTTGACGGTCCTGGGGCCGCGGGAACTCGACGGTGATGATCGCCATGATCGCCGAACAGCAGAAAGCTCCCGAAGCTGATCAGGTAGCTGTTGACCACCCAGGTGAGATCGGCCGAGCTGAAGTGCAGCGCGCGCTGGATCGACGGAAGGGCGACGTTGACGATCGTGGCGTCGACGATGCTCATCAGCTGGGCGAAGCAGACGACGACGAGGGCGATCCAGCGGGCGTTGGGCGAATTGAGGCGGGAACTAATTGACATGTGGATAATCATTATATAAAGGATGATCATTTGCAATGTGATGATCCGGTCCGCTGTTACGATCGCGATGTGCCCGACACGAGGACAAAAGGGACGATCACGCTGCTCACCAAGCTGGCCAAGGTGATCCACCGGCAAACGACCGAGGAGCTCCTCGGCATGCGCTGGAAGCACTTCGTCGCCCTCTCGGCCCTGAACGAGCAGCCGTCGGTGTCCCAGCAGACCCTCTGCGACCAGATGGTGATGGACCCCAACAACTGCGTGATCCTGCTCAACGAGCTCGAGGCGATGGGCTACGCCACGCGTCGCCGCGACCCGACGGATCGCCGCCGTCACATCGTCGAACTCTCCGACGCCGGCCGCGAGGTGTTCGAACGCGGTGTCCGCGCCCGGGAGGCGATCGAGGACGACGTGCTCGGGGCGCTCGACGGTGAGGAGCGCGAAACCCTGCGGGTGCTCCTGGCCAAGGCCATCGGAGACTGAGGCCCGTCACCGTGCGCCGGTACGTGGTGGCTGACGTCTTCACCGACGTCCCGCTGGAGGGCAACCCGGTGGCGGTGTTCGCCGACGGCCAGGGGCTGAGCACCGAGCGGATGCAGCGGACCGCGCGCGAGCTCAATCTCTCCGAGACCGTGTTCCTGCTCCCCGGCGAGGACGGCGCCGACGCCTGCGTCCGGATCTTCACCCCGATGGTGGAGATGCCGTTCGCCGGGCATCCGGTGCTGGGGACGGCGTTCGTGCTCGGGGAGCGGCTCGGCGCCGAGACGGTGCGGCTGAAGACCGGCGCCGGGATCGTGTCGGTCGCGTTGCGCCGGCGCGACGGGGCGGTGGTGTTCGGCGAGATGGAGCAGCCGCTGCCCACCTGGGAGCTGTTCGATCGCCCCGACGAGCTGCTCGCGGCGATCGGCGCCCCGGGCTCGACGCTGCCGATCGAGGTCTACGACAACGGGCCGCGGCACGTGTTGGTGGCGTGCGACGACGAGGCCGCCGTGATCGGGCTGCGCCCCGACCTCGGCGCCCTGGAAAAAGTCGGCCAGGTTGGCGTCAGCTGCTTCGCGATCGCTGACGGATACGTGAAGGCGCGCCTGTTCGGCCCCGGACTGGGCGTCGCCGAGGATCCGGCCACCGGGTCGGCGGCAGGCCCGCTGGCGGTCCATCTCGCCCGCCACGGTCGTACGGCCTACGGCGATCGCATCGAGATCCACCAGGGCGCGGAGATCGGGCGTCCGTCGATCCTCCACGCATGCGCTGAGGGCTCCGCGGAGCGGCTGCAGCGGGTCACCGTCGGCGGTGGCGCCGTGATCGTCGCCCAGGGCGAGTACCGGCTCGACTGATCCGCCCCGGCGCTGGTTGACTGGCGCCGTCACGGTGGGATACTCGGTCACATCCGGTCTTCGGCGTCACCCCTGGAGGTGATGGCATGTCAGATTCCGCCCATGTCCTGGTCGTCGCGCACCAGACGGCCGCGACCGAAGAACTCCTCGACGCGGTGCGTTTCCGCGCTCGGAGCGGTCCCGTCACCTTCCACCTGCTCGTGCCGCGCCAGGCGCACGGCATGCACAAGCTGGTCGATCCCCAGGACACCACCGACGAGGAGGGCAACAGCGTGCTGGCCCAGGCGCTGCCCAAACTCAGTGAGGCCGCCGGCGACACCGTCACCGGCGATCTCGGGGACGCCGAGCCACTGAGCGCCATCCAGGATGCGATCAACCTCGGCAGCTACGACGAGATCATCATCTCGACGCTGCCCACCCGCGTGTCCCGCTGGCTCAAGCTCGACCTCGTCTCCAAGACGCGCGGCCTGGGTCTCCCGGTGACGCACGTCGAGGCCGACAGCACTGTGCACACGCCGGTCGGCTGACCCCGGCCGTTTGCGGCGGCCGTTGCGCGGATAGTGTCCGACGGGATGAAGCTCGCCACATTCGAAGCCCCCGGGCAGTCCGAGCCGCTTTCCGGGCTGGTGCAGGACGACCGCATCGCGGCGTTCGGCGGCCCCGACGGCGTCCGCGAGGCGCTCGCCGGCGGACGCGTCCCCGGGCCCTCGGGCGGCGCCTGGCCGCTGGACGACGTGCGCCTGCTGGCGCCGATCCCGGCCCCCGGCACGATCTACGCGATCGGGCTCAACTATGCCGATCACATCGCCGAGATGGGCAACACGACGCCCGAGGCGCCCGTCGTGTTCGTCAAGCTGCGGGGATCGGTGGCGCCCCCCGGCGGGCCGATCAGCTGCCCCGACGTCGTGCGCCGCCTGGACTACGAGGGCGAGATGGTGATCGTGATCGGCGCCGACGGCCAGATTGGCGGCTTCTGCATCGCCGATGACGTCACCGCGCGCGACCTGCAGAAGCGCGAGCCGCAGTGGACCCGGGCCAAGGGCGCCGACACGTTCTGCCCGTTCGGCCCGTGGGTCACGACCGCCGACGAGATCTCCGATCCGGGCAGCCTGGGCCTGCGCACGTGGGTCAACGACGAGCTGCGCCAGGACAGCAACACCTCCAACCTCGTCTTCGGCTGCGCGAAGCTCGTCGAGTTCATCGGCGAGACCTGCACGCTGCTGCCCGGCGATCTCATCCTCACCGGCACTCCCAACGGGGTGGGACAGGCCCAGGACCCGCCGACGTTTTTGCGGTCCGGTGACCGGGTACGGATTGCCATTGACGGGCTCGGAGAGATCGAGCACGCCGTCCAATAGCGAGTCGCGCTAAGGAGGCTCGCGTCGCCCCGAGGGAGGGCTGGGATGCTGAGGCTTCACCCGAGCACCATCGACTACGTCATCTTGGCGATCTACTTCGTCGTCGTGCTGGGAATCGGGTTCGTCGCCCGGCTGGCGATCAAGACCGACCTCGACTTCTTCCTCTCGGGCCGGTCCCTACCGGCGTGGATCACCGGCCTGGCGTTCATCGCCGCCAACCTCGGCGCGCTCGAGATCCTCGGACAGGCCGCCAACGGCGCGCAGTACGGCGTCGCCGCCGTGCACTACTACTGGCTGGGCGCGGTGCCGGCGATGGTGTTCCTCGGCATCGTGATGATGCCGTTCTACTACGGGGCCAAGGTCCGATCGGTGCCGGAGTACCTGCGGCTGCGCTTCAACGACGCGACCCACGCCTTCAACGCCGCCACGTTCGCGCTCGCCACCGTCCTCATCTCGGGGGTGAACCTGTTCGCGCTGGCGCTGATCATCCACCTGATGCTCGGCTGGTCGATCGCGTTTGCCATCCTGATCGCCGCCGCGCTGGTGCTCGTCTACATCACGCTCGGCGGCCTGACCTCCGCGATCTACAACGAGGTGCTCCAGTTCTTCGTGATCGTCGCCGCGCTGCT
>DATCFW010000484.1:0-5044 GCA_036509295.1 Solirubrobacteraceae bacterium
TGACCAGCGCACTGCGGGCGGCACGGGCGACGGCCGGCGTCGCGATCCTCGTCTGGGCGGCCGACGGCGAGGGGCCCGACCCCGCGGCGACGATCGAGGCGCTGCGGGCCGGCGCCGATGCGTTCCTCGCCGAGCCCATCCCGCCGGAGCTGCTCGTGGCGACGGTGCGGTCGTTGGCCCGTCGCGGCGCGGCGGCGCGCGCCGCGGCGAGCGTCCGCGCCCGCCTCACGGCGGGGATCGACGCCGTCCCGATTGGCGTGCTGCTGCTCGATTTGCGGCTGCAGGTGATCGGCGCCAACCGGCAGCTCAAGCGCACCGGGCTGCTGCTCCCGTACCCGGAGCGTCGGTCGATCGCCCAGGCGATGCCGGGAGCCGCCGGCGTCCAGGTCCAACGCATCGCGCAGCGGGTGCGCGACACCGGCGACGAGCACGCGCACCAGTTCATGACCGAAGGCGTCCACTGGCAGCTGCGCGCCCACGCCGTGAGTGAGTCCGTCGCGGGCATTCGCGGGATCGGGATCACGTTCGAGGACGTGAGCGAGCTGGAGCGGACGGTGGCCCAGCTGCGCGCCAACCAGCAGCGATGGCGGGCCGTGTTCGACTCCGACCGGATCGGGGTGTGCCTGCGCGATGCCGAGAACCGGGTGATCGAGTGCAACGAGGCCTACGCCTTCATTTACGAGGCGCCGAGCGCCGCCGCGATGGTCGGCACTGACCTGTTCGCGGTGCTGGTGCCCGACGACGCGGCGCGCGCGTCGGAGTGGTTCGGGGAGCGCTGGCGCGCGGCGCGGGAGCCCGACGTCCATGTCGACAGCGACCTCACCCTGCTCAGCGGGCGGACGGTGTCGGTCCACTCCACCGTCACGATCGTCCGCGATGCGGCGGGCGTTCCCCTGCACCAGCTGGCGATGATCGAGAACCGGACCGAGGAGAAGCGGCTGGCGCAGGAGCTGGCCCGGACCCGGCGCATCGAGGCGGTCGGGCGCTTGGCGGGCGGCGTCGCCCACGACGTCAACAACATGCTGGCGGTGATCATCGGCTACACCGAGATCGTCGCGCAGCGGCTCGGCGACGCGCACGAGCTGGCGCCCGAGCTGCGGGAGATCAGCCGGGCGGCCGAGCACTCCCGGTCGCTGGCCCGGGACCTGCTGGCGTTCGGGCGCCGTCAAGTTCTCGATCGCCGGGCGCTGGTGCCCGGGGCGATCGTCACCGACCTGCGCATGCTGCTGGAGCAGACGATGACGGCGGCGATCGCGCTCGCGATCCGCGACGACTCGGGCGGCGCGGTCGTCGTCGGGGACCGGGCTCAGCTCGAGTCGGTGATCGTCAACCTGGCCGCCAATGCGCGCGACGCGATGCCCGATGGGGGGCAGCTGACGATCCGGATCGCCGCTGACCCGCCCGCGCCGGACCGGCCCGACGGCCAGGTCACGATCGCCGTGACCGATACCGGCCGCGGCATGTCGTCGGAGGTCCGCGACGCCATCTTCGAGCCGTTCTTCACCACCAAGGAGCTCGGCGTCGGCACTGGGCTGGGGCTGGCGACGGTGACCGGAATCGTCGAGCAGATGGGCGGGCGGATCACGGTTGACTCCTCGCCGGGCCAGGGCAGCACGTTCGTCGTCGCCCTGCCGCGCGTCCCGATGGAGGCGGGCACCGCGCCGGCCGCCGACGATGAGGACCCCGACCGGCCCGTCGGCGCCGGGCGGACGATCCTGGTGGTGGAGGACGAGGCGCAGGTGCGCCGCCTGGTCGAGCTCCTGCTCGTTCGCGACGGCTACACGGTGATCACGGCCGCCAGCGCCGACGAGGCGCTGGCGCGGCTGCGCGAGTCCGGCACCGAGGTGGATCTCCTGTTCACCGACATGAGCCTGCCCGATATCCGCGGCGGCGAGTTGGCGCGGCTGGCGCTCGAGCTTCGTCCCGGGCTCCGAGTGGTGTACACGTCGGGCTACGCCGGCGACGCGGTGATCCGCGATGGGATGCCGCCGGGCGATGGATTCCTGGCCAAGCCGTGGGTCGCCGACGATCTCAGTCGCGTCCTGGCGGCGGCCTGGGGCCCGCCGCCGGCGTGACGGTGCGATGATCCGTGTCGTCCCGGGAGGGGGTGCGGAGTGACAGCGCCGAATGGAGGCTGTGTGGCAGGCGAGCAACTCGAAGTGATCGTCGTCGACGACCACCTGGCCATGCGGCGCGGGATCGAGCTGCTGCTGGGCGAGGCCGGGTTTCGCATCGCGGGTGTCGCCGGCTCGCTCCAGGAGGCGAGACTCGTGCTGTCACGGCGGCGGTTCGACGTCGCTCTGCTCGACGTGCAGCTCGGCGAGCACAGCTCGGTGGGGCTGGTGCAGGACCTGCTGCGCGAGGACCCGGCGGCGCCGATCGTCCTCTACACCGGCTACACCGGCTCGGACTCGGCGCTGCACCAGGCGGTTCGGGCCGGGGCGCGCGGGTTCGTGCTGAAGTCATCGCCGGCGCCACGGCTCACCGACGCACTGCGCGCGGTCGCCGCCGGGGGCACCTACGTGGATCCAGGGCTGGCCGCGAAGCTCGCCGAGGGCGACGAGGTGCAGCGGCTGGGTTCACTGAGCCCGCGCGAGCTGGAGGTGCTGGAGCTGCTGGCGGACGGGCTCAACGGCCAGATGATCGCCGAGCGGCTGTTCCTGTCACCGGAAACGGTCCGCACGCACGTCCGCAACGCCACCTCGAAGCTGGGGGCGCGGACCCGGGTCCAGGCGGTGGCGCTGGTCGTCCGCGGGCGGGGCGTCAACTGATCGGGCGGGCCGTCAACCGATCTGGCGGGCCGTCAATCTCCAAACGCCCGCCGGACCGATTCGATCCGGTCAAAGGCGCCGTGCAGGGCGTCGAGCATCGCCGGGTCGAACTGCCGGGCCCGCTCTGACTCCATCATCTCCATGGCCATCCCGACCGGGAAGGCGGGTCGGTAGACGCGATCGCTCGTCAGCGCGTCGAACACGTCGGCGACCGCGGCGATCCGGCCCTCGACCGGGATCTCGCTGTCGGCGAGCCCCTGCGGATAGCCGGCTCCGTCCCACCGCTCGTGGTGGGTGAGGGCAGTGGAGGCGGCCGAGCGCAGCAGCTCGGAGTCCGAGTCCGACAGGATCCGGTGGCCGATTTCGGTGTGGGTCTTCATCACCTGCCGCTCCGCGTCGGTCAGCCGACCCGGCTTGAGCAGGATGCGATCCGGGATCGCCACCTTGCCGACGTCGTGCAGCTCGGAGGTGAGGCGCAGCTGGGCGCACCACTCGTCTTCGAGCCCGAGCTCGCGTCCGATCACCTCGCAGTAGCGCCCCATCCGGATCAGGTGCTGACCGGTGTGCGAGTCCCGGAACTCGGCCAGGCGCACGAGTCGGTTCACGGTGTCTGACTCCAGCAGCTTGACCAGGTCCGAGGTGCCCGTGTCCGGGGTCAGCGCCATGCGCAGCTCCGCTTCGGCCTGCTCGCGGTTAGTCTCCAGCCGCGCGACGCGCCGCAGCAGCTCGATCTCCCGCCGGCGCCGGTGCAGCGCGTTGGTGACGTTGATCAGCAGTTCCCCGGTCCGGACGGGCTTGACCAGGTAGCCGTAGGCGCCGAGCTCGATTGCGGTCGTGGCCAGGCCCAGATCGTCCTCGCCGGTGATCATCAGCACCGCGGTGTCCGGGTACTCGCCGCGGATCTCGGCCAGCAGCTCGATGCCGGTGGTGCCGGGCAGGTTGACGTCGAGCAGCGCGAGCGCGAAGTCGCTCTCCGCCAACGCCGCCCGCGCCTGCGGCACGTCGGCGGCCTCGGCGCACGTGTAGTGCTGCGCCTCAAGGACGCGGCGCTCCCAGCGCCGGAGCGCGGGCTCGTCGTCGACGATCAGCAGATCGGTCATGGCGGCGCCGGCGGGGATCCGGTCGCGGGCGCTGACGGCGAGGTGATCGTCGGGAGCGGCGCGGGCTCACCGATCTCCTGGCGCGAGATCGCCAGCAGCTGCTGGGTCAGTTCCGCGGCGCGGTGCGCCGCCGTGCTGATCTCCGCGATGTCCTGGCGCAGCGCGGTGCGCTGATCTTCGGTCGGCGCGGAACGGAGCCGCTGCACCTCGGCGCTGATGAACGCCGCGTAGTTGATGATGATCGCGAGCGCGTTGTTGAAGTCATGGGCCACGCCGCCGGCCAGCTGGCCGAGGTTCTCGAGTCGCTCGGCCGGGCGCGGCTCGCCCACGTCGGTGTGGCCGGCTTGGCCGGTTTCGGCCGGATCGGCCGGATCCGGTGTCGCCGCCCCGGGCCCGTCGCGCAGCGGGCCCGCCGCCGCGTACGCGCGCTCGATCGCGAACCAGCCGAGGAGCCGCCGGCCATCGTCGTAGCGCGGCACCCAGCGGCTCTCGACGGTGACCTCGCGGCCATCCTGGGCGCGATGGATGAGCCGGCCCTGCCAGCAACCGAGGTCGGTGACCTCCTCGAGGATCTCCAGCAGTGGCCGCGGGAACGTCGTCTCGAGCAGCTCGGGCACCCGTTCGCCGAGCGCCTCCTGCGCCGAGAACCCGTACGCCTCGCGCGCCGCCCGGCCCCAGTAGACGATGTGGCCCGCGGCATCGCAACCGATCACCGGATCGGGGAGTGACTCCAGCAGCTCGGAGATGAGCGGGCGCTCCCATGGAGTGGCGGCCAGGCTCGCGGGCGGGCGGGCCGCCGGTCGTCGGGCTGACTGGGTGTCGGATACGTCCATTCCTCTCCGCATCGAACCCACCCTGCCATCTCCCGTCTGCCGACGCAGTCAGCGCTGCGTCTATAGCTCACATTTTCGGCCTAAAGCGGCGGCAAATCAAGCGGCAGGGCCGTCGCTGGGATCCTGGCCGGGAACGGGCCCCCCGTTCCTGGCAGCCGGACGCGGTCAGGCGTGGGGGCCGAGCAACTCGCGATGGGCGACGCGATGGTAGGCGTCGCAGATGACCAGCTCGCACGACTCACGGCGCGCGGCGTGGCGGTAGGCGAGATCGCGGGCCTCGCTGAGCGTCCGGCAGCGGACGGGGGCGACCTCGTCGGGGAGGTCGACGTCCCAGTCGCCG
>DATCFW010000485.1:0-24994 GCA_036509295.1 Solirubrobacteraceae bacterium
CAGCGGGATCTCCTGCGGGCTCGTCTTGTACGCCTTGGTCGTGTACAGGCCGAGGAACCGGCGCTCGCCGACGACGCGGCCGTCGGGAGCGAACTGCTTGACGCCGACGTAGTCCAGGTAGGACCGGCGGTGGACCGACGCCCGGGAGTTGGCCTTGGTGAGGACCAATGGCTCGGTCGATCGGGCCAGTGCCAGCGCCTTGCCGCGCAGCGACTTGACCGGCCGCGGAGACGCGCCGCGCAGGATGCCGAGGCCCGACCCCTCGACGACGCGCAGCTCGCCGCGGGATTCGTCGTCGGAGTCCAGCTCGTACTCGCGGTAGCCGAGGAAGGTGAAGTGCTCATCGGCGAGCCAGGCGAGGAACTCATGAGCCTCGGTGAGCCGGTGCGGATCGGCGGGCGGCGCCTGGCGGCGCAGCTCGGTGGCCAGCGCCGTCGTCTGAGCCCGCATCGGCGCCCAGTCCTCGACAGCCGCCCGCACCTCCTCCAGCACGAGCTCGACACCGGCGTGCAGGATTGAGAGGCGCTCGGGATCTGATTCCCGCGCCACCTCCACGTGAATGACGGACTCGGCCAGGAACCCGAACGTCGCGCCGCCGGGCTCGAGCACCTCGGTGAGCTCGCCGGCGGGGTCGCGCATCACGCGCATCACCGGATGGACCACGAGCTCGATCGCGTACCCCTGACGGCTGAGCTCCATCGTTACCGAGTCCACGATGAACGGCATGTCGTCGGAGACGACCTCGATCGCGGTGTACGGCGACTCCCAGCCGTCGCGCTCGCGCTCGGGGTTGTACACGCGGACCTTCGCCTCCCCGCGCGCCCGGCTGCGGGCGGTTCGCCAGTGCGCAACCACCGCGCCGCACAGATCGACCTGATCGCGGTCAGCGAGGTCCTTGGCCGGCACCCAGTGGTAGTACTGGCGCACGAACTCCCGGTAGGACGCCGCCGGCTCCTGCGCCAGCCGCTCGCCCACCGAGTGACCGAGCGACTCGATCAGACCCTGCTCGATATCACCGGCTTTCACGGGCATCTAGCACCGCCTCTCCTCCGACGCAGTCTCACCGCAGAACCTACCCCTCGCGGAGGATCGATGACGCGGCAGCGTCGGTTGCCGGTCCGCCGAGCCGGCGGGACGGCGTCAGGCGCCGGTTCCCGAGCTGACGCCGGCCCGGACCGCCTCGACGGTGGAGCGCGCGTCGGCGACGGTCACCAGCAGCCGCGAGAACGGCGCCTCGGGCGCCAGGTCGACCCGAACGGCGGGCCCGCGACCGTGAACAGCCGCGAAGTCCGGCGCGGCGCCGGTCAGCCGCCGAACGCCATAGGCGATCACCCCCGGGACCCCGGTCCCAGGAGCCCGGATGCCGCGCAGCGCGCTCCACGGGTCCGGGTCGGCGCAGATCGAGCGCACGGCGCCCAGCGGCACCCTCACCTCGCGGCGCATCGCCGCCACGCGCTCCCATGCGGAGAGCGTCACCACCAGCTCGTCGCGGTGGACCTCCAGTGTCGCCACCGTCCAAGCGTAACCCGCATTCTCAAGCAAGTCATAACGGCGGTCGATCACATCCCCATGACGAGCATCTCAGCTCGGCGCGTCCTCGTGCCCGCCGCGCTCGCGGCGGCGCTGGTGGCGGGTGACGCCTTCGCGGCCGGGTGGCTCGACGGCCGCGGCAGCCCTGCGACATGGCTCGCGGTGTCCGCGGCCGGGGTGATGGCGGTGGTGCTCGCCGGGATCGCGGTGGCCCTCGGCCGGGCCGTCGGCCGCCGGGAGCGCTCCCGGCGCGATACCGCTCGCGATCTCAACGAGCTGCTGCTGGCATCGGACTCGGCGCGCGAGTCCCAACGCCTGCTCATCGCCCACGCCCAGCGGGTACTGCTCGGCGCCGGCGCCGGCGTCCTCACCGTCGCCGAGAGCGGCGATCGGCTCGAGCCGACGCTGGCCGAGCTGGTCGATCAGACGCCACTGCGGGGCATCCGGACCGCCGGGCTGCCCGCCCGCGCCTGCCTGGCGATGCGGCTCGGTCATGGCCATGCCCGGGACATCGGCGACAGCCCGCTGGCCACGTGCGAGGTGTGCGGAGCGCTGGAGGCGCGGATCGCCTGCGACCCGCTGGTCTCCGGTGGCGAGGTGATCGGAACCATCCTCGTCGCCCACGACGGCGCGATGTCCGCCGCCGACCGCGCCGTGCTCCGCGACGCCGCCGGCCGTGCCGCGCCGATCCTCGCCGCCCAGCGCGAGCAGGCGTTCGCCGAGGAACGAGCGATGCAGGACACCCTCACCGGCCTGCCGAACCGGCGCGCGGCCGACGAGACGATCCGGCGGATGGTCGCGCACGCCGGACGGTCACTGAGCCCGGTCGGAGTGGTGCTCCTGGACCTCGATCGCTTCCGCGTCCTCAACGACCTCCACGGCCACACCCACGGCGACAAGGTGCTGGCCGCCGTCGGCCGGCTGCTGACCAACACGATCCGCGCGAGCGACTTCGCCGCCCGGTTCGGCGGCGAGGAGTTCCTGCTCGTCCTGGCCGACACCGATCGCCAAGGGTGCCTGCAGGTCGCCGAGAAGGTCCGGCGCGCAATCGAGCAGACCGAGCTGGTGCAGACCGGCCCGGTCACGGCCAGCTTCGGGGTCGCCTGCCTGCCCGACGACGCCGTCGATCCCGAGCAGCTCGTGCGCCAGGCCGATCGCGCCCTGTACATGGCCAAGGCCCAGGGGCGCAATCGGGTGCAGGGCGTGGAGGCGAGCGGTCGCGGGGCGTTGGGGCCGGGCTGAGCTCTCAAGCGCCCGGCGGGAAGTGGTAAGCGGCGTGGGGCGGCACGTAGGGCCCGACCTCGAGCACGATCTCGGCGTGGGGCGTGAGCCGGACCGCGCCCGCGGCGCCCCGCCGGCGCCGCCCGCCGACGTACACGCGCACGCGTCCCGCGAACGACGCCACCCGGTCGGGGGTCAGTGGCTGGCCCCAGGACCGGAACAGATCGGCGATCGTCAGCTCCGCCCCAGGCCGCACGAGCACCACTCCAGTCGGCTCCACGGTCACCATTTCCCCGAAGCAGCGGGCGGCGGTGATCCGGCCGGCCGATCGCCGCCGCGGAGAACGAACGCCGATCCCCGCCGCGACCAGCAGGACCTCATCGGCGGCAAACACCTCGACGTGAGCCCCCACCCGCCGGCCCAGGCCGGGCCGGCAGGCGCCGAGGATCGGTCCGCGCGCCGGTGGATGAAACATCGGGCCGCGACCGATCGGCCGCGACTCGCGGGCCACCGCGGCTGGGATCGCCGCCGCCCCCGGCTCACCGCGAGACCGCGCGGGCGACGACGCCGACGAGCCGCATCCGCCGGTGAAGGCCAGCGCGACGGTCACCAGCAGCGACGCTACGCGCCTGGCTGCCACGCCTCCTGAACCTGGTCGGGGTCCTCGCCCGCCACCGCCGCTCCGCCGTCGCGCGCTCGGCCCGCGACCCGGCGCCAGGTCGGGCGCTCCGCCATCGCGAAGACGAGCGGCAGCAGGGCCAGGCCACTGCTCAGGCACGCCACCACCGCCACCCGGGCCAGCGCCGCCGGCAGCGCCTGGAGCACGTAGCCGTCGAGCAACACGGTGATCCGCGACGCGCCCTCCCAGATCGCCAGGGCAGCGATGACGAAGAACGTGAACCAGCCGTGGCGGCGCACCGCCAGCCGCCGAGCGCCCCAGACGACAAACGCCAGCATCACCGCAAGGGTGATCTCCTGGCCGATCGAGACGGTCGGGCGGCCGTGCAGCTCCTGACCGACGGCGGCCAGCCCGAACGCGGCGAGGGCCAGGGCGGCGAGGCCCCGGGCGACGCGCTCGTCGAGCGGCTCGCGGCGCAGCCGCATCGCCGCCAGGATGCAGGCGAGCGCGACGATGATCGGCCAGAACCAGACGATCGACGGGCTCGGCCGGAAGTACAGCCCGCCGACGATCGCCGCCCCGGCCCCGTCGACCTCGAGCGGGACCCGCCAGCGCCCGGCGTAGGTCGCGCCCGGGGTCAACGCCGTCGCCGCCAGGTCCGACAGCCGACCGTCGTGCCATTCGTAGGCGTGTCCCGAGCTGACGCGATGCCACTGCGGGGTGACGTGAGGGCCGATGCCGGCCGGGGGGATGAGCGCCGGTACCTGATTGAGGTAGAACATCGCCGAGGCCTGGTTGACGTCGACGCCGGCGGTGGAGAAGCGCAGGTACGGGCCGCCCCGGTAGTCGAGCACGACGACCGTGCGCGCCGGGACGACCTGCAGCCACAACCGCTGGTCGCCGTCGACGACCTGCCCGTGGACGCCGGCCGGGACCTGGGAGATACGGGCGAGGAAGCTGCTGGCGGCTGGGTCGACGGGACCGTGCGCCGTGGCGGCCGCGGGCAGCGCCAGAGCCGTCACAATGACCAGCAGCCCACCGGCGAGCCGCCGTTGGCACCACGGACGCATCACGTTGGCAGACTCTACGCATCCGCAACGCCGCCGCGTCGTCCTTCCGGGGGCGGCGCTTGCCGTGGCCGGCGCGCTGCTGATCGCACTGGCCGGGCACGTGCCGGCGGCCCGAGCCGACGGCGATCCCGCCAGTGACTTCCTCGCCTCGCAGACCGCATTTGTCCCGGCCGACGGTGGCTTTCCCCCGTCCCAACACGCCGAGCTCGACGAGTTGTTGGCGACGGCCCAGCGGCGCGGCTATCCCGTCCGGGTGGCGGTCATCGCCACCCCGACCGACCTCGGATCCGTGAGCGCGCTCTGGCGAAACCCGTCCGGCTATGCCCGGTTCTTGGGCCTGGAGCTCCCACTCGTCTTCCGCGGCACGTTGCTGGTCGTCATGCCCGACGGCTTTGGCGTGACCGAAGTGGGTCCGCGCGCCGCGGCCCCCGTGCCCGGGACGACTTCCCTGCCGGTGCCACCACGCGGCGAATCGATGCTCCTCGCCGCGATCGCCGCGGTCCGGCACCTGGCGGCCGCCGGGGAGCGGCCCTTGCCGGCGCCAGCGACGATCGCGACGCCTGGCGGCTCGTCGGGCTCCGCCCTGGGCTCGGTCGACGCCGGCTCGTGGCTCGCCCTCGCCATCGGCGCCGGCCTGATCGCCGCCGCCTGGACCGCGAGCCTGCGGGCGCGGCCGCTCGCACGGCTGCGGCGCGCGCGGTGAACGGGTAGGCTGCACGCCCATGGATCCCGAACGAGCCCGCGAGCTGCTGGCGCGAGAGCGCAGCCGCGTCGAGCAGTCGCTCGGCCTCCACACCGGCCGTTCGCCCGAGGAATCGGACGAGAACGTCGAGCCCGGCGAAGAGGGATCCGAGAACCTCTACCAGGACGAGCTCGACGCCGGACGCGCCCGCGACCTGCGCCAGGAGCTGGCGGCGGTCGAGCGGGCCGAGGCCCGGCTGAAAGCCGGCACCTACGGGCTTTCGATCCAGAGCGGTGATCCGATCCCGGATGGCCGCCTCGAAGCCCGCCCGACGGCCGAGCTCACCGTCGAGGAGCAGCAGCAGGCCTGACGCCGGAGCGTCTGGTGCCGGTCACCCACGTCTTCGCCCCGCGCCCGGGGGCGGGGTGGCGACACTCGTAGCTACTGTCCTGAGTGCAGTGCCGCCGCCAGCGCGGCCCACTGCGGGCGGGGAATATCGTGGGTCCCGACGGGCTGCAGGCACACGTGGTCGGCGCCGGCGTCGAGGTGGGCCTGGACCACCTCCGCGATCTCGTCGGCGCTGCCGTGCGGGACGATCGCATCGATCAGCCGGTCCGATCCCCCGTCGGCGATGTCCTGGTCGCCGAACCCGAACCGGCGCAGGTTGGCGGTGTAGTTGCGCAACCCGAGGTAGAGCGTGGCGTAGCGGCGCGCGGCCGCCCGAGCCGACTCGGGGTTGGTGTCGACGACGCAGGCCAGCTCGGTCGCGATCAGCGCTGCTGGCCCGAGGCGCTCCCGAGCGGAGCGGGTGTGCTCCACCGGAACGAAATAGCTGAGCGTCCCGCGCGAGCGCTCGGCACAGAGGTCGAGCATCTTGGGACCCAGGGCGGCGAGGCAGCGGCGATCGCGTGGCAGCGGAGGGGTCGCGTCATCGAGTCCGTCCAGGAACGTTCGGGTCGATGCCAGCGGACGCGTGTAGTCGCTGGTCGCCTCCGGGTGGCCGATCCCGATCCCCACGAGCAGCCGGTCGCCGTACGCGGGACTCAGCTCCGCGTACTCCCGCGCCAGATCGGCCGGGTCATAGGCCCAGACGTTGACGATCCCGGTGGCGACGGCGAGCCGCTCGCCACCCTCCAGGAGCGGGCGCACCGTCGGCAGCCGCGGTGAGCCGCCGAGCCAGAACGTGCCGAAGCCGAGCTCCTGCACCAGTGACGCCGCCTCGCCGGCGTTCTGCTCGCCGATCGCCTGGTAGGTCGTCCACACTCCGAATCTGCCGAGCTCCACATCCCGCAGCGTTGCACACCGGAGGCCGGGGCTCGCGGCCGCGGGCCGGCGCGGCAGCGCGCCTACTGGTGCCGAGCCGCCAGCAGGCCCTCGGCGATCTCGTCGAACGCCTCGAGAGTCGGCGCGACGAGCGGATGGCGGCGCCCCGGCGGCAGCAGGGCATAGACGTCTCGGGCGACGGTCATCCCGGCGATCGGGCGCAGCGCCAGGTCCTTGAACGGGTCCGCCAGCAGCTCCGCCACCAGGGTCACCGCCAGCCCGCGGATCACCAGACCCCGGATCGCGAGCTGATCGTGGGTGATCGAGACGAGGTTGGGCTCAAAGCCGGCAGCGCGGCACGCGCGCACGATCACCCCATCCGGCAGCGCGGCCGTCCAGCCGTCGTCGCGCAGGTCGCTCAGGCTCACCTCGGCGCGAGTCGCCAGCCGGTGGTCAGGCGCCAGCGCGACCATGAACTGCTCGTGGAGCAGGTGGTGGCGCTGGACGCCGGGCGGTTCGTGGCGCGGCCAGGTGGTGTCGTGGTAGGCGATCGCCAGGTCCAGCTCACCGGCGGCCAGCCGAGCCGACAGCTCCTCCGAGGTCCCCTCATCGAACGTGAAGCTCGTGTCCGGGTGGGAACGGCGCAGCCGCGCGATCGCCGCCGGGACGAAGTCGGCCAGGGCGCTGGGGAGCGCACCGATGCGCAGACGGGCCTCAGACCCCTCGATGGCGGCGGCGAGCTGCGTCGCGGCCAACCCGAGGCGCTCGGCGACGGCGTCGGCGTGGATGATGAGAATCTCGCCCTCCGGGGTCAGCCTCAGGCCGCCGGGACGGCGCTCCAGCAGTCGCGTTCCCAGCTCGCGCTCGAGCGCCGAGACCTGGTTGGAGACCGACGGCTGGGACAGGGCCAGCTCCTCGGCGGCTCGGGAAAAGGACCGGTGATGCGCCACCGCCCGGAAGGTGAGCATGCGGCGCGGATCCATAGCCTAAGACTATAATGCTGCCGAAATCACCATTTGAAATTATGTCTGCGTCGCGCCAGACTGCGAAGTCCTCCTGATGAGCAGCATCCCGATACGAGAGGAGCCTCTGTGACGATCAGCACCGTTTCCACCGTTCCGGCCCTGACACTCAACGACGGCCACGAGATCCCCCAGCTCGGCTTCGGGGTCTTCCAGATCCCGCCGGAGGACACCGCGAAGGCGGTGACCACGGCGCTCGAACTGGGGTACCGCCACATCGACACCGCCGAGATGTACCGCAACGAGCGTGGCGTCGGCGAGGCCATCCGGGCCTCGGGGCTCAGCCGCGACGACATCTACATCACCAGCAAGCTCAGCAACGCCCATCACCGTCCCGCCGACGCCCGCCAGGCGTTTGACCAGACGCTGGCGGAGCTCGGCTCTGATCACGTGGACCTGTTCCTGATCCATTGGCCGCTGCCGACGCTGTACGACGGGGACTTCGTCTCGACCTGGAAGACGCTCGAGGAGTTCAAGCAGCAGGGACGCGCGCGTTCGATCGGCGTCTCCAATTTCCAGGTGGCACACCTGCAACGCCTGGCGCAGGAGACCGAGGTGACGCCGGCGGTCAACCAGATCGAGCTGCACCCCTACCTCCTCAACGACGAGGTCCGCGCCCACGGCGAGCAGCACGGGATCCTCACCGAGGCTTGGTCCCCGATCGCGCAGGGCGGGGTGCTCGACGACCCGGTGATCACCTCTATCGCGGGGCGGCTCGACCGCACGCCGGCCCAGGTGGTGCTCCACTGGCACATCCAGCGCGGCAGCATCGTGTTCCCGAAGTCCACCACCCCGTCGCGGATCGAAGAGAACTTCGCGCTGTTCGACTTCGCGCTCGAGCCCGCCGATGTCGAGGCCATCGCCGGCCTGGACAAGGGCGAGGACGGCCGCACCGGGCCCAACCCGGACCAGTTCGCCTACATCCCCGCCTGACCTACGGCGCCGCCCGGACCCGCCGTACGGGGACGAGGCGGCGCGCGGTCCTGACGGGCGTGGTCCTTACGCCGGACTCGAATATCCGGCCACGAGCAGCGGGCGTGACGGCCCGCGCCCGTCAGTAGGTGGCCCGTCCGCCGCTGATGTCGTAGACGGCGCCCGTCGAGAAGCTGCAGCGATCCGAGACCAGCCAGGCCACCAGCTCGGCCACCTCCTCGGGGCGGCCGACGCGCTGCATCGGGATCAGCCCGGTGATGTGAGCGAGAACCTCGGGCGCGGTGGCGGCGTTCATCTCGGTGGCGATCACCGCCGGGGCGATGGCATTGACGAGGACGCCGGTCGTCGCCAGTTCCTTGCCGAGTGACTTGGTGAGGCCGATCACCGCGGCCTTGGACGCCGAATATGCGCTGAGATTGGGGTTACCGTCCTTGCCGGCCATGCTGGCGAAGTTGACGATCCGACCCCAGCCGCGCGCCGCCATCCCCGGGATCGCGGCCCGGCAGAGGGCGACGGTGCCGTGGACGTTGACGGCGAACACGCTGTCCCACTCGGCGCGCGTCGTCTCCCACAGCGGCTGACCGGGGCCGACGATGCCGGCGCTGTTGAGCACGATGTCGATCGGGCCGGCCTCGGCGATCACGCGCCTCACCGCCGCGTCGTCGGTGACGTCGAGCGTGACGTCGGCGCCGCCGGCGATGTCGGCGGTGATGACCTCCACGTTGTCGTCACCCAGGCGCCGGGCGCAGGCGCGGCCCAGGCCGCTGGCACCGCCGGTGACCAGTGCTCGTCGCCGGTCAGTGGCGCTCACGACGGGATCCCCGCCGGGGTGTGATCAGTGCGAGTCACGGGACACCCGGTCTCCGCTGGCCCCGAGCAGGAAGTCCAGGTCGGCGCCGGTGTTGGCCTGCTGGACCGTGCTGACATACAGGCTCTGCCAGCCGCGGGACGGCTTCGCGTACGCCCGCACCGCGGCCGGCGCAGGCTCCCGATCGGCGAGCTCGTCCGCCGGCACCTCGAGCTCGAGCCGGCGCCCCGGGACATCGAGGATGACGTAGTCGCCGCTGCGGATCCGGTTCAGCGGGCCGCCGGCCGCCGCCTCGGGCGACACATGCAGGACGACGGTGCCGTACGCGGTCCCGCTCATCCGGCCGTCGCAGATCCGGACCATGTCACGCACTCCCTGCTCGAGCAGCTTGGTCGGCAGCGGCATGTTCGCCACCTCGGGCATCCCGGGGTACCCGCGCGGGCCGCAGCCGCGCAGCACGAGGATCGAATCGGCGTCGACGTCGAGCGCGGGGTCGTCGATCCGCGCGTTGAAGTCCTCGATCGAGTCGAACACGACCGCACGGCCGCGATGGCTCAGCAGGTGCGGCGACGCGGCGGCCGGCTTGATCACCGCGCCGCCCGGCGCCAGGCTGCCGTAGAGGACGGCGATCCCGGCATCGGCCTGCAGCGGCTGCGAGCGCGACCGGATCACCTCCGGATCCCAGATCCGCGCATCGGCCAGGTGATCGACCAGTGGCCGTCCGGTCACCGTCAACGCCTCGGGGTCGAGCAGGTCCTGCACCTCGCGCAGGACGGCGAGCAGGCCACCGGCGCGATGGAGGTCCTCCATCAGGAAGCGGCCCGCCGGCTGCAGGTCGACCAGCAGCGGCACCGTGGCGCCGACGCGATCGAAGTCGTCCTGGGTGAGCTCGATGCCGAGTCGTCCGGCGATCGCCAGCAGATGGATGACCGCGTTGGTCGAGCCGCCCACCGCTGCCAGGGCGACGATGGCGTTCAGGAACGAGCCACGGCTGAGCACGTCGCTCGGACGCCGCTGGTCGTGGGCCATCGTGACGACCAGCCCGCCGCTGGCGTGGGCGGCCTCGAGCAGCCGGCTGTCCGCCGCGGGGATGCCGGCGGTGCCCGGAATCGTCGTGCCGAGCGCCTCGGCCATCAGGGCCATCGTCGACGCGGTCCCCATCGTGTTGCAGTGACCGCGGCTGCGGATCATCGACGACTCCGATCGCAGGAAGTCCTCGCGTGACAGCCTCCCGGCGCGCACCTCCTCTGACAGCTTCCACACGTCGGTCCCGCACCCCAGGGCGACGCCGCGAAACGTCCCGCTCAGCATCGGGCCGCCCGGAACCACGACCGCCGGCAGGTCGACCGACGCGGCCGCCATCAACAGGGCCGGGATCGTCTTGTCGCACCCGCCGAGCAGCACGACGCCGTCGATTGGGTTGGCGCGGAACATCTCCTCGGCGGCCATCGCCGCCATGTTGCGCCACAGCATCGCCGTCGGCTTGACCTGAGTCTCCCCGAGCGACACGACCGGCAGGTTCAGCGGGATCCCACCGGCCTCATAGACGCCCTGCTTGACGCTCTCGGCCACCTCGTTGAGATGGGCGTTGCACGGGGTCAGATCCGACGCGGTGTTGGCGACAGCGATATGGGGGCGCCCGTCGAACGCGTGGTCGGGGAGTCCCCGGCGCATCCAGGCGCGATGGATGTACGGGTTGCGACCGTCCCCTGCGTACCACTGCGAGCTGCGCTGTTGCGGCATGGGCTCCTACGTTGGGCTGGACGCTGCGGTTCGCACATACGATCACATATGCCATGCAACTGTTCTCCGCCACGGTCGCGTCCGAGTCGGCCTACGCCCTGGCCGAGGGCCCGCTGTGGGACGCGCCCCGCGAGCGCCTCCTGTGGGTCGACATCGATGCGGGCTCGGTCCACGCCGGTCGGCTCGACGGCGGAACCGTCGTCGCCGACGCGGCGCTGCACTTCGCCGAGACGGTGGCGGCGGTCGCCTGCGCCGATGACGGGCAGCTGCTGGTCGCCGGCGCCCGTGACCTCTACCACGTCCGCGCCGGCTCGGCTCCCGAGCTCGCCGCCAGGCCCATTCCCGCGGGGCGGGCGAGCCGGCTCAACGACGGCGCCTGCGACCCGGCGGGACGGTTCCTGATCGGGACGATGGCGCTCGACGCCCGGCGCGGCGAGGAGTCTCTGCAGCGGCTCGAGTACGACGGATCGATGACGGTGATCGATGACGACCTCACGCTCTCCAACGGCCTGGCGTGGTCACCCGACGGCGCCGTCCTCTACAGCGTGGACACGATTTCCGGGGTCATCTGGGCCCGCCGGTATGACCCGCGGACCGGAGCGTGTGCCGAGCGCTCGGCGGCGGTGCGGTGCCGCGGCGGCGGGGGCTCGCCCGACGGCGTGTGCAGCGACACGGACGGAAACCTGTGGGTGGCCGTGTGGGGCGTCGGCGAGGTGCGCTGCTACTCGCCCGCCGGCGAACGGCTGGCCACCGTGACCGTGCCCGCGCCGCACACGTCGAGCGTCGCGTTCGCCGGTCCGCGCCGTGATGTGCTGGTGATCACCACCGCCCGCGCCCAGCTGTCATCGGCACAGCTCGACGCGTTCCCGCTCTCGGGCCACCTGTTCGTCGCCCACGTCGAGGCGGTCGGCGTCGCGGTGGCGCCGTGGGCGGGACTGGCACGATGAGGGCGTTCGCCGTCACCGGGCCGGGGAAGTCGGCGGTCTGGGAGGTGCCGGCACCGACGGCGCCGCCGGGCGACGTCATCGTCGACGTGACCCGCGTCGGCGTGTGCGGGACCGACGTCGAGTTCTTCACCGGCGAGATGGCATACCTGCACGACGGCCACGCCGCCTACCCCATGCGGCTCGGCCACGAGTGGTGCGGGGTCGTCTCGGCCCTGGGGGACGGCGTGGACGAGCGCTGGCTCGGCTGCCGCGTCGCCGGGGACACGATGCTCGGCTGTGGGGCGTGCCACCGCTGCTCCGCCGGCGTCCAGCACCTGTGCGAGCGGCGCACCGAGGTCGGGATCCGGGGCGGTCGGCCCGGCGCGCTGGCCGGGCAGCTCGCAGTTCCGGCCACGTCGTTGCGGGCGCTCCCCGCTCCGGTCGACGATTGCGCCGGGGCGATGGCCGAGCCGGGTGGCAATGCGCTGCGAGCCGTCCGGGCGGCCGATCTGCGCCCCGGAGACCGGCTGCTCGTGCTCGGCCCCGGGACGATCGGACTGCTGGTGGCCCGGTTCGCGCAGGCGGCGGGCGCCGAGGTGCACGTGCTCGGCAACACCGAGTCGTCGCTGGCCTTTGCCCGGTCGCTCGGGGTCGATGGAGCATGGGTCCAAGCGGATCTGCCCGCGCTGCCGTTCGACGCCGTCGTCGACGCGTCCAACGCGGCGACGCTGCCGGCGCTCGCCCTCGATCTGGTGCAGCCCGGCAAGCGCGTGGTGTACATCGGTCTGGCGGGCACGCCGAGCCCGATCGACACCCGGATGCTGGCACTCAAGGACGTCACCGCCGTGGGCGTGCTCTCAGGATCCCCGGCGCTCACCGGGGCGATCGAGGGCTATGCCTCGGGCGCCGTCGATCCGCGGCCGCTCGTCGCCGCGATTGTCGGCCTCGAGCAGGTCGGCGACGTCCTCGCCGGCTGGCGCCCCGGTGACGCCGGCCCGGGACCGAAGATCCACGTCGACCCGCGCATCTGACGACCGATTGGAGACACACGCATGACTGATTTCACGGACCTCGTCGCCGTCGTCACCGGCGGCTCGAGCGGGATCGGCGCCGCCACCGCGGACCTCCTCGCCGGGCGCGGCGCCACCGTCGCGGTGCTGGACCGGCAGATCAGCGGAGCGGGGGGCGGCCCCGACGTGGCCGTCAGCGTCCCGTGCGACGTCACGGATGCGGCCGCCGTCGACGAGGCAATCACCACCGTGGCCGAGCGGCTCGGCGGGATCGACGTCCTCGTCAACAACGCCGGGATCGGCGCCGTCGGGGACGTCGCCGCCAACGACGACGAGGAGTGGCAGCGCGTGTTCGACGTCAATGTGTTCGGGATCGCCCGCGTGACCCGGGCGGCCCTCCCCCACCTGCGCCGATCTTCGCGCGCCGCGATCGTCAACACGTGCTCGGTGGTGGCGCCGGTCGGACTGCCGCAGCGCGCCGTGTACGCCGCCAGCAAGGGAGCCGTCGCCGCGCTCACGCTGGCGATGGCCGCCGACCACGTCCGGGAGGGCATTCGGGTCAACGCCGTGACCCCGGGAACCGCCGACACCCCGTGGGTCGCGCGACTGCTGGACCGGGCCGACGACCCCGACGCCGCCGCCCGGGCGCTGCGGGCGCGCCAGCCGATGGGCCGGCTGGTCACCGCGGCCGAGGTCGCGCACGCGATCGCGTACCTGGCCAGCCCGCTGTCGGCGTCGACCACCGGCACCCTGCTGGCGGTCGATGGTGGGATGCAGGGCATCCGCGTCAGCTGAGGCTGAGCGGGAGGACGGCGAGCCGAGGACGGCGGGCCGATGTCGGCAACCGGCGGAATGCAGGAAGGGGGAGAGCCCGCGACCCGGGGGTGGGTCGCGGGCTCTCCAATGCGCGTGCCAATGGGGGCGCACGGCACGCGCGAGGCATCCCTGCCCGGGTGAAGCTACCCGGCTTCCGGTGCCGGCTATCAATCGCGAGCCGGTACCGACCGGCTCCGTCTGTGGGTGGATGCCGTGAGACCTCCGGGCGACGCGGCCAGCCGAGAAGTTCATCCCTGCGCCGGATTGTGCTCCGGTGCCCGGGCGTCGACAATCTGAACATGATCGAAATCGACCACGTCACCAAGCGCTACGGCGAGAAGGTTGCCGTCGACGACCTGACGTTCACCGTCAAGCCGGGAATCGTGACCGGCTTTCTCGGCCCCAACGGGGCGGGCAAGTCGACCACGATGCGCGTCATCCTGGGCCTTGACCGACCGACGGCGGGTAGCGCGACCGTCAACGGCAAGCCCTACAGCGAGCTCCCCGCGCCACTGCACGATGTCGGCGCGCTGCTGGAGGCACGGGCCATCCACACCGGGCGGTCGGCATACAACCACCTGGTGGCCATGGCTCAAACGCATGGCATCGGGCGCTCGCGGGTGCAGGAGGTGATCGAGCTGGTCGGGCTCTCCGAGGTGGCGCGCAAGCGCGCCGGTGGCTTCTCCCTAGGCATGGGCCAGCGGCTCGGCATCGCCGCCGCGATGCTGGGCGATCCGGCGACGTTGATCCTCGACGAACCGGCGAACGGCCTCGATCCCGAGGGCATCCTGTGGATCCGCAATCTGCTAAAGGGCTTGGCCGCCGAGGGCCGCACGGTCTTCCTGTCATCGCACCTGATGGCGGAGATGGCGCAGACCGCCGAGCACCTGGTGGTCATCGGCCGCGGCCGTCTGATCGCCGACACCACCGTGGCCGAGATCGTCGCCCAGGCGTCCCAGAACGCGGCCGTGATCGTCCGTACCCCTCAGGCCGGGGAGCTGCGCGACGTCCTGGTCGGTGACGGGGTCACGGTCAAGAGCGCCGAGCGCGAGGTGCTGGAGGTGCATGGCCTGACCAGCGCGGAGGTCGGCGCTGCGGCGGCCGCGCACCAGATCGTGCTCCACGAGCTCATCCCGCAAAATGCGTCGCTGGAGGAGGCCTTCATGGGCCTGACCGGCGGCGCGGTCGAGTACCACGCCGGAGCGCTTGACCCGCAACTCGTCGACTCGATCCCGGAGGCCGCATGAGCGCCGTCGCGTCACCTCAGACCACGCCGACCCGCGTCGGTTCGCCCGCCGGCCGGGTCACCCAGGCCAACGTCCTGCGTTCGGAATGGACCAAGCTGTGGTCATTGCGCTCGACGCGCTGGTCGCTGCTGGCGTCGTTCATCGCCATGGCGGGCCTCGGCCCGCTGGTCGCGGCGGTGCAGATGTCGCGGTGGAACCAGCTCCACCCCCACGATCGCGCCACCTACGACGCGATCAACACCGCGGTCGGCGGCTACCACCTCGCTCAGCTGGCGATCGGCGTCCTCGGTGTCCTCGTCATCACCGGGGAGTACTCGACGGGCATGATCCGCTCGAGCATGATGGCCGTGCCACGCCGGCTGCCGGTCCTGTGGGCCAAGCTGCTGGTGTTCGCGGTGGTGACGTTCGTGCTCATGCTGATCGCGTCGCTGATCTCGTTCTTCGCGGTGCAGGCGATCGTCACCCAGCACCATGTCCAGCACGGCATCGGCGATCCCGGAGCCCTGCGCACCGTCATCGGCGCCGCGTTGTTCCTGACCGTGCTCGGGGCCATGTGCGTCGGGCTCGGCGGCATTCTGCGCAACACCGCCGGTGGGATCGCGACCTTCGTCGGGCTGCTGTTCGTGCTGCCCGGCATCAGCGCGATCCTGCCCAGCAGCGTCAACGACTCGATCTCCCCCTATCTGCCGCTCAATGCGGCGACCACCGTCGCGTCGCACAGCTTCGACAACTCGCATCACCTGGCGGTGTGGGCCGGGTTCGCGCTGTTCTGCGGGTACACGGTGCTCGCGGTGGCGGGGGCCGCGGTCAGCCTCCGGCGGCGCGACGCCTGAGCCGACGAGGTCTCGACAGCGTCTAAGTGGTTCGAAACGGGCCACTAAGGTTGACCGAGATGCGGCAGCGCCTGCCCGACGCATTCCGGAGGCCGGCCACGGCCGGTGAGCGTCTTCCCTCATGGGTGGACGGCGTGATCGCGCTGGCGCTGCTGGCACTCTCGCTCGCCCACTCGCGCAACGCGGGGCTGGTGGCCATCGTGCTCAATGTCGCCCTGGTGGCTCCGCTGCTGTGGCGCCGGCGCGCGCCGGTGCCGGTGTTCGCGCTCATCTGGCTGGTGGCGGCGGTGCAGTCGCTGGCGGTGGGACCGGCCTTTGCCGACAGCGCGCTCCTGGTCGCGTTCTACACGATCGCGGTCACGTCCGGACTGCGGACGACGGCGGGGGCCGGCGCGGCGCTGGAGCTCGGCATCGTGCTCGCGGTGAGCCAGGTGGCGTCCGGTGCCGAGCCGTGGCTGAAGGCCGTCATCGGCCTGTCGGGTCTCGCCACCGCGGCGGGCGTGCTCGGGATCAACGTCCGCAATCGGCGTCTGACGCTCGCCGGACTGCGCCAGCGCGCGGACCGGTTGCAGCACGAGCACGAGCACGAGGTCCAGCTCGCGACGGCCGGCGAACGCGCCCGGATCGCGCGTGAGATGCATGACGTCGTCGCCCACAACCTGACCGTGATGGTGGCGCTGTGCGATGGCGCGGCCTACCAGGCCGACGAGTCCCCCGACCGGGTCAAGGCGGCGCTGGACCAGGCCTCCAAGACCGGACGGCAGGCCCTGGCGGAGATGCGACAGCTTCTCGGCGTCCTGCGCGAGCCGCCCATGACGCCCGATCTCGCTCCTCAGCCCGGTATCCGTCAGATCGGTGAGCTGGTTGACCAGATCCGCGCCGCGGGCGTTCCGGCCACCTACACCCTCTCCGGAGCATGCCGCCGCGCCCCGGCCGGGCTGGAGCTCGCGATCTATCGCATCGCCCAGGAGGCGCTCACCAACACGCTCAAGCACGCCGGCAGCGGCGCCAGCGTGGCGGTCAGCCTCACCTGCGCCGATGACGCGATCGAGGTCGAGGTAAGCGACACCGGCAACATGCCGCACCGGCCGAGTGGAGACGGCGCCGGTCTGCGCGGCATGCGGGAACGGGCGGCGGTGTACGACGGCACCCTCGAGGCCGGACCATCCCGGCTCGGTGGATGGCGGGTCCGGGCCGCGTTGAAGCTCCCGGCCGGTCGTCTCGCCGCCGTTCGATGACCACCACCATTCTGCTCGTCGACGATCAGGAACTCCTGCGGATGGGATTCCGCATGGTGCTCGACGCCCAGGCGGAGCTCGAGGTCGTCGGCGAGGCGGGCAGCGGCGAGCAGGCCGTCACGCTCGTCATGGAGCTGGCGCCTGATGTCGTCCTGATGGACGTTCGGATGCCGGGGACCGACGGGGTGCAGGCGACCCGCCAGATCGTCGCCTCGGGCAGCCGATCGCGCGTGATCATCCTGACCACGTTTGATCTCGACGAGTACGCCTATGCCGCGCTGCGGGCCGGTGCGAGCGGCTTCCTGCTCAAGGACGCACCGCCGGCCGATCTCATCTCGGCGATCCGGGCGGTGGCCAGCGGTGATGCCGTGGTCGCGCCGAGCACCACCCGCCGGCTGCTCTCATCGTTGGCGCACCAACTCCCCCGGTCCGACACGCGCGACGACAACCACCCGCGACTGCAACTGCTCACCCCGCGTGAGCGCGAGGTCATGGTGGCAGTCTCACGCGGGCTCTCCAACGCGGAGATCGCAGAGGCGCTCGTGTTGTCGGAGGCGACGGTCAAGACGCACGTCGGGCGCATCCTCGCCAAGCTCGACCTTCGCGACCGGGTCCAGATCGTCGTCTTCGCATACGACCAGGGGCTCGTGATGCCCACCGGGTAGGCGCCCATGGGCGCGGGTTTCCACCCGTGTAAGAACCGTTGCCTATGGTCGGGGTTGAGGTGCTCCACGCCTCGCCGAGCGTGCCGGATGCCAACCACCACACCACCAGCCACCAGTCGGCGTGGCTTTGCCCGGGCGGCGACTCGATGCCGCCCATTGCCGCGCGCGGCAATGGCGATGGCGCTGGCCGGCGTTGCGGTAGCCGGCTGCGGCGGCCACACCAAGCCGCGCGGGGGCGCCGAGCCGGCGGTGGCCCCAGCGACTGACCAGCGGCCGGCGGGCCGCAGCGTGCTCGTCGGCGGCAGCCCGGAAGGGATCGTCGCCGACGGCCAGACCGGGCTGGTTGCGGTCGCGACCCGAGACCCGGCTCAGATCGTTCTCATTAGCGAACGCCGGGGTCGAGTGATCGCCCGCGTATCGATCCGGGGCGCCGCCCGGCACCTGGCGCTGGCCCGAGCGGGCGGCCCGGTCTTGGTTCCGGAAGAGCCGGCCCGACAACTGTTGGAGCTGAGCCTGCGCGATCGTCGCTCCCCGTCGATCGCCGTCGGCGTCGGGCCTCACGACGCTACCCAGGACGACGGCCGCGTGTTCGTGGGCAACGAGTTCGGCAAGAGCCTCTCGGTGATCGAGGGGACCCGGGTCGTGGACCAGATCGGGGGCTATGTCCAGCCGGGCGGGATCGCCGCGGTCGGGCCCGCGGTGGCGGTGGTGGACGTCGGTGCCGACACCGTGTCCCTGCTCAACGCGCGCAGCCTCCGACTGATCGGCAGACTGAGAGCCGGCGCCGGTCCGACGCACGTGGTCGCCGGCGCCGGCGGACGTCTCTACGTGATCGATACGCGCGGCGACGCGGTATTGACCTACGCGACCCGGCCCCGACTTCGCTTGCTCAGCGTGATGCACCTGGCGGGCACGCCGTACGGGGTCGCCTCCGACCCGGTCCGTGACCGCGTCTGGGTCACGCTCACCGCCACCAATCAGCTCGTTGAGCTCGACGTGAGCGGCGCCACACCGCGGGTGGCTCGCATCTACGCCACCGCTCGTCAACCCAACACGGTCGCCGTGGACCCATCACGCGGAACCGTTTTCGTGGCCAACGCGCGCACCGGCACGGTTCAGGCCATCAATCCTGGGGCGTAAGAACCGTTTTGACGTCGGCGGGGTTCCGAGTCCTTTAACCAGCGACAACAGGGAGCTACATGCCGATCAGGATCGAGAAGACCGACGAGCAGTGGCGGACCGAGCTGACGCCCAAGCAGTACAAGGTGCTCCGACGCAAAGGTACCGAACGGCCGTTTTCGGGCGATCTCGTCCACAGTGAGCAGGACGGCACCTACCGCTGCGCAGCGTGTGGGGCCGAGCTGTTCTCCTCTCAGACCAAGTTCGACTCCGGGACAGGCTGGCCCAGCTTCACCCATCCGGCCGTAGACGAGAACATCGAGCGGCATGCGGATCGCCGCCTGTTCATGCGGCGCACCGAGGTCACCTGCGCCGGTTGCGGCGGACATCTCGGCCACGTGTTCGGCGACGGCCCCGGTGGCTGTGACCGCTACTGCATCAACTCGGTCGCGCTCGAGCTCGACTCCGGCCGTGACTCAACTCACGATCGTGAACGTCCGTAACCGCGCGTCGAGACGGCCTTCCGGGTCGCGCCACCCCTGCTCGAGGAGAAGTGAGCCCTGATTCCGTGCTCGGTCCACGCCCCGCCTCATGAGTCGCCAGACAAGCGGGCGTGGACGTGCGTGTCGTGCCATCCATCGGCGTGACGCGCCTCTTGACGCTTGATTCCCTCGAGCTGGTATGACGCTGATCCTCGAGCCCGGGACACCTGCTGGCGCTCCACGCCTGGAGCGGCAGCCGTCGCCGACGAGACCGTCGTGACCGATTTTGTCGACGTGACCCGCGGCCCACACAGCCGTGTCTAATCGCCTCGGGCGGTGCGGTCATTGCGTTGATCGTTATCTGTCGGTGTGCAGTGGCGCGGCGGGTAGTTGCACCGTGACTCGCAGCCCCCCAGCGGCCCGAGGGGTGAGGGTGAGGGCTCCGTCGTGTGATTGGGTGATGCTTTTGACGATGGCCAGGCCGAGACCGACGCCTGCGTGGTTCGTGCGTATGCGTGTGGTGCCGCGCTGAAACGGCTCGTCAAGTGTGGAAACGAGCTGTGGGGTGAGCTTTTCGCCGTCGTTCTCCACAGTGAGCACCACGCTGTTGGGGTGAAGGTTGGTCGTGACCCACACGGTGCCCTGTTCGGGCAGGTTGTGCACGATCGCGTTGTGCACGAGGTTCGTAGCCATCTGCAGCAGGAGCGCGTGTGAGCCGACGGTCAGGGTCACCTCGCCAGAGGTCTCGATGCTCACGCCGCGCTCTCCTGCGAAGGGGAGGAGCGTTTCGGTGGCTTCCTCCGCAATGAGGGACAGATCGACGTGTTCTCGGGCGAAGGACCGTTGGTCGGCGCGGCTGAGCAGGAGCAATGCTTCGGTGAGGTCGATCGCTCGGGTGTTGACGGCGTGGAGGCGGTCGAGGAGTTCGTCGGTGGCGCGGTTCGGGTCGTTGCGGGCCACATCCAGGAGCGTCTGCGTGATCGCTAGCGGGGTGCGCAGTTCGTGGGAGGCGTTGGCTGCGAATCGCTGCTGTTCGCCGACGTGTGCTTCGAGGCGCGCGAGCATGGCGTCGAAGGCGTCGGCAAGTTCGCGGAACTCGTCATTGCGACCCTCCAACCGGATGCGGTGGGAGAGGGATCCGGTCGTGGTCGTGCGTGTGGCGTCCGTGATACGCGTTAGGGGGGCGAGCATGCGGCCGGCGAGGACCCATCCTCCCACGAGACTGAGTACCAGCAGGAACGCCAGCACCGCGGCTGCCCTCGGAGCGAAGACGTGGAGGAGGTTGGACCGGACGGGAAAAACACCACGAAGCGGGGGGCCGGTGGAGCCGGGGACGATGAGCGCACGCTGCGGGACGTAACGCAGGAGGAACACCCACACGGCGGCGAGCAGCAAGACGCCTGCGAGCATGAGGAATCCGGCGTAGCTGAGGGTGAGTTTGAGGCGAACACTCAAACCAGGGGCTCTATCCACGGTCCCCTCCCTCCCGTGCTATATCGATGCGGTAGCCGACACCGGCCACAGTGGCGATGATCCCCGGTTCACCGAGGCGTTTGCGTAGTGCGGAAACGGTAATGCGCACGGCGTTGGTGAACGGGTCGGCATGCTCATCCCACGCCTGTTCCAGGAGCTCTTCGGCGCTGACGACGCCGCCTTCGGCAGCGACGAGAACTTCGAGCACGGCGAACTGCTTGCGGGTGAGCGCGACGTAGCGGCCGTCGCGGTGGACCTCGCGGCGGAACGGATCGACCCGCAGACCGGCGATCTCTCGAACGGGTGGCCTGTTGTGGGCGCGGCGGCGATCGAGCGCTCTGAGACGGAGCACGAGTTCTTGGAGTTCGAACGGCTTGGTGAGGTAGTCGTCGGCCCCGAGCTCGAACCCGGTGGCCTTGTCGTCGAGCCGGTCGGCAGCGGTGAGCATGAGGATCGGCATGCCGCTGCCGGTGGCGATGATTGCGTTTGGCGATCTTGTCGCCGGAGGGTCCGGGGACGTCGCGGTCCAGGACGGCGATGTCGTAGGCGTTGACGCTCAGCAGCTCCAGAGCGGTGTTGCCGTCACCGGCGATGTCTGCCGCGATCGCTTCCAGGCGGAGGCCGTCACGGATGGCTTCTGCCAGATAGGGCTCGTCCTCGACGATCAGCACGCGCATGCCCTCGGATGCTGCCAGCCCGGACATATCGTCGGCATATCGAAAAACAGATACGTCCTGGCAACACCCGGCTGTCTTGACTGGGAGGCGTGACCTACAGCCAACCCGCACGAACCGCCGCCCGCCGTACGCGAGCGACCGTGTACGGCGCGCGCCGCTGCCGCGTGCTGCTTGGCGCGGTGCTCACCCTATTCCTCGGCCACGCGGCGTTCGCGGCAGCCGGCCACCCGCTCAACGACACGAGCCGCACCTACCTGTCGGCGGTCCGGTGGCCGCGGCGCGGGCAGGCTCGGGTGGGCCACACGCTCTACACCGATCCCAGCGGATTTGATCCGGGCACGGTCTCGACCGCCGCCGACCAGCTGCGCGTCTTCCAGCAGGCGATGCTCTTCCCGGTCTTCCGTCAGATCGTCTTGATGCCCAGCGTGACGCTGCCGCTCGCCGGGACGCTCACCAACTTCAACCCGCTGATCGCCGAGGGCTACGCCGGCAAGACCGGGTCAGACTCCGCGGCGGAGGGATGCCTGGCCTTCTTCACCCACGTGACGGTCGGCGGGGACCGGCTGACCGCGGTCGGCGTGGTGATGGGGCAGGGGCAGGGCAGCGACACGCCAGCGCTCCTAGCCGCCGCGGGTGAGGCCGCCGCGCAGCTGGTCGACTCCGACGCCACCGGTCCCGCTCGGCGTAGCGCTGGGGTCAACGCAATCACTACCCACAGGAGAACACATGAATAGAAGACGACGGCCGCTGGCCGGCCTTGCCCTGATCGCCATGGTCGCCTTGATCAGCGCGTGCGGTTCGACCGCGCCGGCCACCACCGGCAGCGGCAGCAGTAGCGGCGGCGGCGACCCCACCGCCACCGCCCACGAGAAGGGGGTGAAGTTCGCCGAGTGCATGCGCAGCAACGGGGTCAGCAAGTTCCCGGACCCGGGCGCGTCGGGCAAGCTCACCATCGATGCGATAGCGAACGGCTCGTCGCTGGACACGAGCACCCCAGTGTTCACGCAGGCCATCAGCGCATGCAAGGCTCTCGAGCCAGCGGGGTTCACGGGCACCAAACGGAGCTCCCAGCAGCAGCAGGCGGCCCTCAAGTTCGCTCAGTGCATCCGCGCCAACGGCGTGAAGGACTTCCCGGACCCCCTCCCAAATGGGCCCCTGCTCGACACGAATCGAATCCCATCCGCGGCAGAACCCGGCGGGATGAGCGCGCTCCATGCCGCGATGCAGAAGTGCAGCGATGCAGCAGCCGCAGCGGGAGTCACCCGGTGAGGCGGAAGACGTGGGTGCTGACCGCAGCGGCCGTCCTGGCTGCCGCAACGGTCACCGGCGCTATGGCCATGAAGTCTGGTGCCAAGGCAGCGAGCGCAGCGGCACGGCCGGCGTCGGCGAACACCGCGCAGGTGGAGAAAAGGACGCTCTCGGCGATGGTCTCCCAGCCTGGGACCCTGACCTACCGGGCGCGATCGGACGGATCGCCGTTCTCGGTGATCAACCAGGCCCGCGGGACATACACCAAGCTGCCCGCGGTCGGCCACGTGATCTCTCAGGGTCACGTGCTCTACCGGGTCAACGATCGCCCGGTGGTGTTGCTGCACGGCTCGACCCCTGCCTATCGGACCCTGTCGGCCGGCGCGACCGGCCCCGATGTGGCCGAGCTCAACGCGGATCTGGTCACGCTCGGGTATGCCAGCCGGGCTCAGCTGAGCCCAAGGTCGGCCTCCTTCGGGTCGGCCACCACGACGGCCGTCGACAAGCTCCAGGCCGGGGTGGGGGTGACCCGGAACGGCGCGCTGACGCTTGGCGAGGCGGTGCTCGAACCCACCGCCGTGCGGGTGACGAGCGTGTCAGCCCAGCCAGGAGGCGGCGCCCAGCCCGGCGAGACGGTGATGCAGGCCACCTCGACCACTCGCGAGGTGCAGGTGGCGCTGGACGCGTCGGAACAGACGAGTGTGGCGGTTGGGGACAAGGTGAGCATCGCCCTGCCCAACAACCGGACCACCCCAGGGGTGGTCTCCTCGGTGGGGGCGGTCGCCACCTGCCCATCGAGCTCGAGCTCGGGGTCGGGCGGGTCGGGATCGAGCTCGGCTACGTTGGGAACGGACACCTGCTCGTCAGCGAATGCGGGGAGCAGCACCCCAACCATCACCGTGGACGTCACCCCGTCGCACCCGGCCGCCACGGGCACGTGGGACCAGGCCCCGGTGCAGATCGGTATCACCACCGCCAGCGTGTCCAACACCCTGGTGGTGCCAGTGACCGCGCTGCTGGCCCGGTCCACCGGTGGTTACGCCGTCGAGGTCGTCGGCGCCGGCGCGAGCAACCATCTGGTGCCGGTCGCGCTCGGGCTGTTTGACGACGCCGAGGGGCTAGTGGCGGTCACCGCCTCGGGGCTGGCCGCCGGCCAAGAAGTGGTGGTCGCGTCAACATGACCCACCCCCCGTCACCCACCGCCGACAGCACCGCGGCGGCGGCCGGCACCGGCTCCGCTCCCGACGGTGCCGGGGTGCCGGTGCTCGACGTCGATGACGTGACCAAGAGCTATCCCGGCGAGCCCCCGGTCCAGGCCCTACGGGAGGTGAGTCTCGCCATTGGCCAGGGGGAGCTTGTCGGGATCGTCGGCCCCTCGGGGTCGGGCAAGACCACCCTGCTGCAGCTGATGGGAACCCTCGATCGGCCCACCAATGGCCGGGTGCGGATCACCGGGCTCGACGTGGCAACGATGGCCGACGAGGACGTGGCCTACCTGAGGGCCACCCGGATCGGGTTCATCTTCCAACAGTTCTTCCTGGCCGAGCACTCCACCGTGTTGGACAACGTGGCTGACGGGCTGCTCTACGCCGGCATCCCCCTCAGGCAGCGTCGCCAGCGCGCCCTCGACGCGCTGGACCTGGTCGGCCTGGCCGAGCGTCCCCATGCTCGTCCCACCCAGCTCTCGGGCGGGCAGCGCCAACGGGTCGCCATCGCCCGAGCCCTGGTCGGTCAGCCCGCCATCGTGCTCGCTGACGAACCGACCGGGAACCTCGACCAGGCGACCGGGCAGTCCATCCTGGCCCTGATCGACCAGCTCCACCAGGCCGGCTCGACGATCGTGGTCATCACCCATGACCACGGTATCGCCGAGCGCATGTCCCGCAAAGTGGAGATCATCGACGGCCGCATCGTCGCCGACACGGGCTCCGCCGCAGGCACCGCCCAGCGCCTGTCACCCCTCGCGAAGCCGCGCACCCACGCACCCGAGACTGCATCCGATGCGCCCGTCAGCGAAGACCCGTCATGACCGCCACCGCCACCCCGGCCCGGAGACGGCTGCAGCTCTCCGACCTGACCCGGCTGTCCACCGTCGGACTGCGCACCCGGAAGCTACGGGCCGGGCTGTCCGCGCTCGGTATCTCCATCGGCGTGGCCGCGATCGTCGCCGTGCTCGGCCTGTCCGCCTCCTCCCAAGCCGGCCTGCTCGCCGAGATCAACCAGCTCGGCACCAACCTGCTCACCGTCAGCAACGGCCAGAGCTTCACCGGCGGCACCGCGGAGCTGCCCACCACCGCGTCGGACATGATCGGCCGGATCAGCGGTGTGCAGCAGGTCCAGAGCACTGGGGCGGTCAACGGCGCCAGCGG
>DATCFW010000486.1:0-2485 GCA_036509295.1 Solirubrobacteraceae bacterium
GTGCTTCTGGGGAGGAGGTGCTGCTATGAGGTACGTCGCGACAGGAATGTTGGGCCTCGCACCTGAACGCAGCCTTAATAATTAGTCGTATTCGTAAAAGCCGCGGCGGGACTTGCGGCCGAGGGATCCGGAAGCGACCAGCTCCGCCAGGCGGGCCGGAACAGTGGCGCCGATCGTCTCGCCGATCGCCTGCGACACGTCGAGACCGACGAAGTCCAGCAGCGCGATCGGGCCCATCGGCATGCCCGCTCCCAGTGCCATGCAACGGTCCACGTCGGCGGGCTCCATGCCGGACTGCACCATCAGCTCGACGGCGCTGAACAGATACGGGAACAGCAGCCGGTTGACGACGAAGCCGGGGGTGTCGGGGACCTCGACGGGGGTCTTGCCCAGCGCCTCGCACAGCGCCCGGGTGCGCTGGCGCACGTCATCGCGGGTGTCCGGGCCGTAGGCGAGCTCGATCAGCTCCATCCGGGGGACCGGGTTGAACACGTGCAGGCCCACGAACCGATCCGGGTGGCCGCTGGCCTGCGCCAGCTCCGCGATCGAGAGGGAGGACGTCGTCGTCGCCAGGATCTCGTCGGGGCCGGTGTAGGAGGCCAGCTCGGCCAGCAGCGGCCCCTTGTGGTCGGGGTCCTCCACCACCGCCTCGACGAGGAACGTCGCCTCCGCGAGCGTCTCGAGGTCGGCGACCACCCGCACGTTGTCCGCGCAGCCGTTGAGCTCCGGGAGCTTCTCGCAATGCTTGGCCACCGCGGCCTTGACGCGCTCGGCGGAGGCGGTGGAGCGAGCCCACAGGAGTACCTCCCCATGCGGCGCGGCGACGGCGGCGAGACCGGCCGCGATCGTTCCAGAGCCGGCGATGGCGAGCTTTTCTTGCACGGGATCTCCTGGGTCGAGGTGGCTGCGGACGGCGCACGTGAGCCGCGCGGGCGGCGGGGGCGGCCAAGAGTACGGAATTGTTCAGTGGAACGCGGGCCCAGTGGCCGGCCACCCGCCGCGACCACCACCCACCCAGTCGCCGTCGGGAACCGCGGGGCGACTACGCACTAGTTGTCCTGCTCGGTCGGCCGCACCAGGATCTCGTTGATGGCCATCCGCCGCGGCCGGGTGACGATGAACGAGATCGCGTCCGCGATGTCCTGAGCGGCGAGGATCTCGGTGTCGGTGAACCGCTCGGCCATCTGCTCCTGGATCTCGGGCCGCTTGTGCAGGCGCAGCTCGGTGTCGACGGCTCCGGGCTCCACCAGAGAGACCCGCACGTGGCGCCGGGTCACCTCCTGGCGCAGCGACTCGCTGAACGCGCCCACGCCGTGCTTGGTGAGGTTGTAGACGCCGCTGCCGTTGCGGGCCACCCGCCCCGCCACCGAGCTGACGTTGACCATGTCGGCCACCTGGCGCGGTCCGCCGGCTGCCGCCTCGAGCAGATGGGGGAGGGCGGCATGGGCGCAGTAGAGCAGCCCCTGGACGTTGACGCCGACCATCTCGTCCCACTCCTGCAGCGGGGCGCCGACGGCGGGGCCGAGCAGCATGACGCCCGCGTTGTTGATGAGCGTGTCGAGCCGTCCCAGCTCGCTCACGGTCTGCGTCACCAGCGCCTCGGCCTGCTCCTGTGAGCTGACGTCGGCCTCGATCGCGACAACCGTGCCGCCGGCGTCGGAGATGGTGGCAGCGAGTGCATCGAGCCGATCCTGGCGTCGGGCGGCGATCGCCACCGCCGCGCCCTGCTTGGCCAACGTGACGGCCGTCGCCTCGCCGATGCCACTCGAGGCGCCGGTGACGAGCGCGACTGTTCCGGTGAGTGCTTCGTTGGATGTCATCTCACGAGCCTAGAAAGGCGCATCTGCTAGAACGGCGGACGGTCATGGCACACAGCTCCGCCACGGTTCGCGCCGCCCGCCTCATCCGGCACGGCGAGCCTCTGCGCGTCGAGCCGATGGCGCTGCCCGAGCCCGGTCCCGACGAGGTTCTCGTGACGCTGCAGTTCGGCGGCGTCAACCCAATCGACCGCTACACCGCACTCGGGCGCGTCAATCCCGAGGCGCCGCTGCCCCGCACGCTTGGTGGTGAGGCGGCCGGCGAGCTCGACGGCCGACCCGTCCTGGTAGCCGGGGAGCGGCTCGGCGGCGCCCGTGACGGCGTCTGGTCGCAGGCCGCGGTCGTGCCGGTCGCCGCTGTCACCGAGCTGCCCGCCGGGGTCGGCGCGCGAGAGGCCGCCGCGATGGGAATCGCCGGCCTCACCGCCCTGAACTGCGTTCGTCATGTCGCGGCGGTGACCGCCGAGGACCGGGTGCTGGTCCTCGGGGCGTCGGGCGGCGTCGGCAGCATGATCGTCTCGCTCGCGCGCGCCGCCGGCGCCACCGTCTGGGGACAGACCGGATCGCCCGAGAAGGCTGCCGGGATCGTGGAGGACGGAGCCCAACGCGCCGTCATCGGCGGCCCGGAGCGGATCGCCGCTGAGATCGATGACTTCGAGCCGACGGTC
>DATCFW010000487.1:0-4276 GCA_036509295.1 Solirubrobacteraceae bacterium
CGGCTCGCCGGGCGGCCGAGCGCGGGGTCGCGACGGAGCTTTTGCGGATCTCCAGCCGGCGTCCGCTGCAGGCGCTGATCGAGCTGGTCGAGGAACGGGAGGCGGGCCTGCTGGTGCTCGGGCCCGACCCACACCGCACGCCGCGGTGGTGGCGGGCGCTGGCGGCCCGCCGCATCCGCCGGCGCGCCCGCTGCCTGGTCTGGATCGCGCCCGATGGGTGAGCCCGGGTGAGTTTCGAACGCCTCGCTCCGGCGGGCGGGCGGCGGCTCGGCTGCCCCCGTGGGCAGGGTGGGTGGATTCGGCCGAGCGGACTCGAGCGGCTCAGCGGGTGACGAGCGATCCCGACGTGCCGGTCCCATCGCCGGCCACGGTGACCCCCATCGCCTCGAACGCCCGTGTCGCGGCCGCGTCGGGCATGGTCGGCGTCGATTCGCGCAGCTTGATCGACTTGCGATCCTGCACCACGTGGCGGAACACGAACGCCAGCACGCCGATGACGAGCACGGCGAGGCCGATGAGGGTCTTGCTCAGCCCGTAGCCGTACTTGTTGGCCTCGACCCAGCCGCCGATCACCAGGAACGTGATGTTGGCTGCGAGCACGAAGCCTGCGACCGGCAACAGGGTGCTCGACAGCCGGTAGGGACGCGGCCAGTCCGGCCTGTCCTTGCGCAGCAGGAAGAAGCCGGACTGCGCGAAGATGTGGGCCAGGAAGTAGCCGAGGTTGCCGGCGGCGATGATCGGCAGCGCGCCGTGGAAGAATGTCAGCAACCAGATGTTCAGCACCATGTCCAGCGTCATCGCGCGCGCGGGCACGTGACGGGTGTTCAGCACGCTGAGCTGTTTGATCGTCATCCCATCCTTCGAGATGCCGTAGAGCGCGCGCGAGCCGTCCATCGTCGCCGTGTTCATCGACAGGATCAGGCCCGCGACCATGAACGCGATCATCACATCGGCGCCCCCGTTGCCGACGATCTTTTCGAACGCGGTCACGAAGAAGGCAATCGCCGTCGGATCGCCTGAGATCGCCTTGGTGCCGAGCACGCCGCCGGTGCCAAGCGGCAGGAGCGCATAGACGAGGACCGAGAAGACAGCCGCGGTCATCAGGCCGGTCGGCAGGTCGTGCCTCGGCTTCTGGTACTCCGGCGCGAAGGTCGCGACGGCCTCAAAGCCGTAGCCCGACCAGCCCATGAAGTACATCCAGGTCAGGGCGAGCAACACCGCGTCGCCGGACGAGCTGCCGAAGTTGAACGTCAGGTTGCTGCCGTGGAAGGTGCCCGTGAAGTAGCCGCCGAACATCAGCACCAGCAGCGGGACGAGCAGCAGCCCGCCGGTGATGTAGCCCACCCAGAGCCCGATCCGCATGCCCACCACGTTGAACAGCCAGACGCCGAGGATCAGGATGATGCCGATCAGGATTGGCAGGTTGAACAGGAAGTGGCCGCCGCTGTGAGACCACGTGGAGCTGGCGAACCACTTCGCCTGGATCAGCGTCCCGATGACCAGCCCGTTGATGGCCAGCACGCTCGACCACGCGAACCAGTATCCGAACGTCGCGATCGGCCCGATGAACGAGAAGTACTTGCGCCACGCCTCGTGCGCGTACAGCGCGATCCCGCCCGTTTTGGTCGGGAACATCAGCGCCAGCTCGGAGAAGATGAGGTTCTGGCAGAAGCCGATCAGGATCGAGGCCGTCCACAGCACCGTCGCGCCCGCGGTTCCGAGCGCGAGTACCGAGCCGCCGAGCGCCGCGATCAGGAAGCCTGGGTTCGCGAGGCAGACGACGAACCCATCCCACCACCGCATGCTCTTGAGCAGCTCGCGGTCCTCGACCTCCACCTTGGCAGAGGGGACGTTATCTCGTTCCATCTAAGCCACCTCTCCGTCGGCGTTCGCAGTATCGACCCTCAATTCAGCTCCCTTACGCGATCGGCTCGGGCGTCAAGCTCACCACGGCTCGCCGCGCAGCGTCCACTTGTGTCGTTTCGCGATCGCTCGCTCGTAGCGCCTGCGGTGCGCGGGGCGCATCAAAAACCAGCTCAGCAGCGCGATCGGAAGCAGTAGGACGACGCCGCTCGGATATCCGGCCACCGTGAAGAAGGCCGCGATCGTCACCACGAGCAGCCCCAGCGCAACCGGGAGCGCTCGGAAGCGGAGCTGCACTCGGCGGATCTGCTCGTACTCGCTCAGCGGAATCCGGCTCGTGTCCCAGCTGTGCCCGCAGCTCTCGCAGGTCCAGCTCGTTCCGTAGGGCACCGACGCCTTGCACCCACAGGAGCAGGTGATCGAGAGCGGCGGTCCGCTTCGCACGACGCCCGGCGCCTCACGACCGACGCGCTCACGCGGCCCGGATGACTGCCGGTCGCGGCCACGGCGGCGGCCCCTAGCGGACATCGTAGTTCTCCCCTCGCGGCCGGGGTGCTAGCTCGATAGCGGGGCGCGTCCGTTCCGGCTTGCGGCAAGTGGTGGTCAAGCCCTTTTTCCTCCTCCTCGCGTCAACCGTCCCGCGGCCACATGCCTCGGCCGCGGTGGCTGACCTCTTTGGACGAGTTTGTTCAAAGCGGCGTTATATCAGCACGGGTACGGTTCGTCAATCGACACCACCCTTTCGCCGTGGCCCGCGACGCTGCCGGTCGAGGAAGACCTGGGTGCGGTGGCGGATAGGGACGGGAAAATCGATGTGTCCGACGGCGGGTTGCACAAACTTGTTCACTTCGGTATGAATCGGCGGGCCCCGGGGACCGGCTTTCGGTTGGCCATGCAAATCGACTCATCCAGGCGGTGACAGTTGTCTACAGACGAGCTGAAGCGAACGGCATTTGACGAGGTTCAGCGTGAGGCCGACGCTGAATGGACCGACTGGGAGGGGTGGGCCTGGGCCGCCGACTTCGGCGATGCCGTGGCCGAGCATCAGGCGACCAGGACCGCCTGCAACCTGTGGGACGAGTCGCCGCTGCGCAAATGGGACATGCACGGCCCCGACGCGCTCGCGCTCGCCGACGCCCTGTTCACCAATGACATGGCGGCGCTCGAGCGCGGTCAGGTGCGCTACGGCGCGATCTGCGACGAGCACGGCAAGATGCTCATGGACGGCACCGTGTTCAACGTGTCCGACGGCCACTGCTTGTCGGTCACCAGCTACGACTCCGATCTTCAGTGGTTTCGCCAGGTGGGATCCGATCGTGGCCTCGAGGTTGAGGTCACCGACATCACCTCACAGCGGCCTCACCTTCAGGTCCAGGGTCCGCTTGCGCGCGACGTGCTGCGCCCGATCACCCGTGGCGTCGACGTCGACACGCTGCGCTACTTCCGGTTCGTGGCCGACGGCGTCACGGTCGCTGGGGTGCCGGTGTGGCTGTCGCGGACCGGCTACTCGGGCGAGCTGGGATTCGAGCTGTACTGCCGCCCCGAGGACGCTCGCGAGCTGTGGAACGCGGTGGTGGCGGCCGGGGAGCCGCACGGCCTGCGGCCCATCGGCCTCTCGGCGATCGAGACGCTGCGGATCGAGTCGGGGCTGCTGTTCCCCGATGTGGACTACTTCCCGCACCAGACCGATCCGTTCGAGGTGCGGCTCGACAAGGTGGTCAAGCTCGACGGATCTGACTTTGTGGGCCGCGACGCGCTGGCACAGATCGCCGCGCAGGGCACGGCGCGGCTGCTGACTTCGCTGCGGATCGACGGCGATGAGGTGCCCGAGTACGGCGCCGCGGTGACCGTCGACGGCGCCGAGGCCGGGATCGTCCGCAGCCCGTGCCAGAGCCCCACATTCGGCGGTGTGATCGCGATGGCAGCGATCGATCGCGCCCTGGCGGCGGAGAGCACGCCGGTGCAGGTCGCGATCGGCGACGGCACGGTCGAGGCGACCGTCGCCTCGTTCCCGCTGTATGACCCGTCCAAGGCGCGCCCCCGCGGCTGACGATCCTCGGGCGGGGGAACGGTACTGGCGGCCCTGTGCCGACGGGCTCCGCCCAGCCGGAGCGCCTAGGAGGGGGCGATCAGTTCCGGGCGCGCGCCCACCAGCGCCTCCTGCACCAGTTCGGTCAGCTCGCGTAGCGCCAGCCGGTCGCCGTTGCCGGAGGTCTTGATCGCGTCCTCGTACATGGTCACGTCCTTGGGGCAGGAGACGACGAAGTAGTCAAGCTCGCCGAGCGACACCGCCTCGGCGATCCGGTTCTCCGACGGGCGCTCGCAGCCGGGCGTGTCCGGGATCCAGATCCGTCCGCCGCCGGCGCCGCAACAGAAGCTGCGCTCGCGGTTGCGGCCCATCTCGACCAGCGTG
>DATCFW010000488.1:0-5374 GCA_036509295.1 Solirubrobacteraceae bacterium
GCGGGTGCAGCTCGCGCTGCTGTACTCGGGCGTGTTCGTCGGACTGGTCGTCGTTCTATTCCTCGCCTCCAGCGTCCTGTTCGGTACGGCCAATGTCTTCTTCGGTCACAGCCAGATGGCCTTTCACCCAGGCGCCGCTACGGCTGCTCGGCAGAGTGCCGCGGGCCCTCAGTTCACCCCCTGGCCGTTCCTGCTCGCGCTGGCAGCGATTGCCATCGGAGTGCTAGCCGCCTGGTGGTTGGCGGGGAGGTTCCTGCGGCCACTGCGGGCGATGACGACGGCGGCCCAGCAGATCTCGGCCACCAATCTGGACCGTCGACTCAGCCTTGAAGGCCCCGATGACGAGCTCACCGAGCTCGGTCGCACGCTCGACACCCTGTTCGAACGGCTGCAGGCGTCGTTCGAGTCCCAACGTCAGTTCGTGGCCAACGCCTCCCATGAGCTGCGCACGCCGCTCGCCGGCCAGCGAACCCTGCTGCAAGTGGCGCTCGCCGACCCGGACGCCGACGCTCCGGCCCTGCGCTCAACGTGTGAGGAGGCACTGGAGCTATCCGGGCAACAGGAACGACTGATCGACGCGCTGCTGACACTCGCCACCAGCGAACGTGGCGTCGGCCCCTGGGAACCGTTCAACCTCGCACAGCTTACGAACGGCATCGTCGAGGGCCGCCGGGATGAAGCCGAGCGCCGCGGCGTTCAAATCGAGGCGACCTTCGACGAGGCTCACGCGACCGGTGACCCAGGCCTCGTTGCGAGCCTGGTATCGAACCTGCTCGAGAACGCCATCCGCCACAACGTCGCGGACGGCGTTGTTGAGATCTCGACCAGCGCGACACCCGACGGCGCTCGGCTGACGGTCAGCAACACAGGAGCCGTCGTCCCATTCGTCGACGTCGAGCGTCTGTTCCAACCCTTCCAGCGACTCGGCGCCCAACGCGTCGGCCCGGGCGCCGGCCACGGGCTCGGCCTCACGATCGTGAAGGCCATCGCCACCGCCCACGGCGCGAACCTGACCGCTCGCCCTGGGCCGCAAGGCGGTCTCGACATCCAGATCACCTTCCGCCCCAACGCGTCGGCGCCTTCCTACACACGTCCGCGAGGGGTTGGCAGGAAGCCCGAGCCACACTGATTCAGATGCCCCGCTTCGCGCGGCTCGCCGGTCATGCCAGCATCGGTGGGCGCGGCTACAAGCGTCTAGCGGTAGCAGTATGAGTCTGAGGAGGCGTCGCCGCCCTGCAGGCGGATTTGATGTACGCGCCGGCCGCGGAACTCATCTCCGTGCGGGAAGAACCGCTCGTCGATGCTGAGCCCGCCTTCGGCGCCGACGTCGAGCTTGACCATCCACGCCCCAACCCCGTCGGGATAAAACTGGTCATCCCAGGCGCCGTACAGCGAGTTGGTGAAGTACACGCGACGACCGTCACGGCTGACTTCGACCATCTGCGGTCCGCCGGCCAACGGCATCTCCGGCGCCGCCGGATGTGGGGCCTGACGGACGATCCCGCCGAGCTTGACCGAACCGACCTCGCGGGGGTGCGCGGGGTCTGAAACGTCGTACTGCTTGAGCTCTCCAGTCGCCCAGCAGGAGACGTACAAGAACCGGTCATCGACCGACAGGTCGATGTCGGTGATGATCGGCGGCACCGCACCAAAGCCCTTGAGCAGCGGCGGCAGCAGGTCCGGGTCTGCCGGCTCGGCCGGAATCGTGATCACCTTCTCGACCTTCCATTCAGAGCCGTCGCGAAACCAGCGCCACACCGACCCCGACAGATCCTCGGTGCTGACGACCACGCCGACAAACCCCCAGTCGGCGTCGGGGTCATGCGATGGGCGCAACTCCAGCGCCATCTGATGCTCGGCACCGAGATCGACGCGCTGGAGGTGGCGGCCCTCCGCCAGGTCCCAGAAATGGATCGCGTGCCCGTACTTCTGCCCGAGCAGCAGCTCAGGGACGACACCGTCCTCGATCATCGACGGCGTCCCCCACTCGCTGGAGATCAGCACATTGCGGTTCAGATGCCACCACGCGTCATAGGACATGTGTTGGGGGCCGTGATCAACCTCCCACGCCCGCACCACCTCGAAGGTCTCGTGGTCCAGCAGCGCGATCCCGCTCTGACCGTCGGAATCCCCCTCGGGGCCACCCAAGCACGTCAAGAACACCCCGTCAGGACCGCAATGCAGCGTGTGCGGCCGCGAATAACCGGCCTTAGCCGACAACTGCGCGGCGTCGATCGTCTTGACCAACTCCGGCTGGCGGGGGTCAGGACCGACGTCCAACACGAAGATCTTCGACGAGCGGATCCCCGGCACCAACAGATACCGGCGCGCGAGGCCGTCCATGTCGTGTCCCTCGTGCTTGAGCGCGCTACTGCACGCGTTCCAACCGAAGTGATGCAACTCCTCGCCGACCCCGACCTCTGTCCACCCCACCACCTTCCCGAAGACGTCCGACGCCGGGTTGACGTCTACCACGCTCATCGCATCTGCCAACCGGTTCTCGCGATCAAACGTCACCACATACGCGAGCTCCTCGACGGGCGCCGCCGCCGCCTCAGCAGCCGAACGGTAGAACGTCGGATCAATCGTCGTGCCACTCATCTCTCTCTCCCTACTCGCTGCCGGGCGCGATCGCCTGATTCGCGTCGGGCCGAGACCTAAATTCGCGCCCGCCACAGGTCGAGGACGCAATCGGCATTCCGCCACCGCGATGCTAGCCACCCAGCACCCGCCGCGATGCAATCCTCGTCCAAGCAGAGCGCCGCCAACGCGCAGAGCGCGCGGCACCAGACTTCCTCAATCACAAACATCCGGCACTCTTTACGACGTCCGATGCCGTGAGCCAGGACCTTTAGCTCCCTGGTTCGTCGGTTGGTTGGGGGCAACAACCCCCTCCGGCATATCGCCGACGCCGTGGTGCTTGATGTGCCAGCTCCCATCGCGGGCCTCGACTGTGGCCGTCGTGGCGCCGCTGGCCGGGGTACGCCTGGGCTGATGTTGCCAGCGAGCAAGCCGACAAGTACCAGCGAGACGGCGTTCCGGCAGCGCCGTATCCGCGCATTTCGCAACTCCGGGATGCGTCCTTGGGATGTACGTGCTGGCGTGAAAGCGGATCACGCCGGTTCCCGGATCGGGGCGACCGGCCGGTGTCGCCATCGGTTGACTGCGGCGAGCAGAAAGGCTCGCTTGGATCGCTAGATGCTGCTGGTGCTGGGCGCGGGTCGCAGGCCGGCCGCGATCGTCAGGACCTGGTCGCGCGTGAGGTTGTCGGACATGAGGTGCACGAACGTGCCGTCACGTTCGAGTTCTACCTGTGCCTGACCCCATCGTGCGGGTCGGGTCTTCAGCTCGATACCGGCGCATGTGACGGTCTCCCAGCCCGCGCCATCGCCCAGCTCTCGGTACGGATTGGACCCGCCAGCGGGGAACTGGCTGAGCGAGATGCTTTCGTGTCCATCGACCGATGTGTATATGAGTCCGATCTGCATTGGTGACGGTGGGCGCTCAGAGGGCCTGATGAGCCTGCACTTCACCTGCCAGTTGGCAGGAACGGTGTCGGGCATCAGCACCGTGAACGGGGCGCGTTGCTGCGCCTCAACGAGCGTGACGTGCTCAACACGCTCCTCACCCCATGTCGACTGGATCTGTTCACCGGCCGGCGGCTCAAACCGAAATGTTTCATCCGGGATCGGCTGGGTCGAACGCAGCCGCGAGCGTCGTGATCCTGTGGAAGGGCTGCTCGTCCCGGATAGCGGTGACAGCGAGCAGAACACCAAGCTGCCGATCGACCTCTAACTCGTAGAAGTCGGCGCCGGTGCCGAGCTCGTGGAGTTCGAACGCCGGCCGATGACGCGTGTCTTGCGGCCGCGGGATGCCGTGCGCGCTGAGCGCCGGCCTGCCAGCAACCCCGGAGCTCCCCGTCGGCGCGAACCGCAGCGAACTCAGCAGCGGTACCGGGTCCAGCAGGATCTGAAGCTCCTCCCCGATGCCGCTCCCCATGCTGGGCTCGTCCTGGTTGCTGTGGGCACCGTTTCGCTCGTCCCACATCCACCACAGCGGTCCGTCAGTGACGGCGTAGGAGCCATCCCGCTCGCCGCCGTGATGCTCAACACGAAATCGCTCACCAGCACGCCAGATCCGCACCGTCTCCTCGGACTCGGCCGGCTCAGGCTCCGCCTTGCCCGGCCCGCACGACGTGATCGATGCACCCCGAGGCGTCTGCTCCTCAACATCGGCTAGGAACGCCGCGTACGCGCGCTCGCGGTGCCGCCAAAGCCGGTAGCTCACCTCGACCGTGTCTACCGGCGCGTCGGCACCGTGAAGGAGCACGAGCAGAGCCCCGAGGTCGACCGCATCAGCGCTCGCATCATGAGACGGCGAGGTCATCGCCGCAGCGTAACCAGATACCGCAACGCTCGACTTGAGCGTGTGCCGCGTTCCGCGCGTAGGAGGCAACCGGTTCGCCGGACTCAGACGCGCCACCGGCTCTCCGCTGAGGTAATGGTTTACGCTCGCTCAGGATCGGCAGCCGCCCGAGCCTCATCTGCGCGGGCACCGTATGAGCCGTTTGGCGACCGATGATTTCTGAGCGGGTCGGCGGTCTAAAGCTTCCATGACACCAACCACATGCCACATGACCATCTCTCTCGATGGATTCGTCGCGGGCCCTGACCAGAGCCGCGAGAACCCGTTGGGTATCGGCGGCCTCGAACTTCACCACTGGCACTTGGACGAGCCGCTGCACGAGGCTGACGCCCGCGCCCGGAATGAGCTAATGAGGCGCCGCGGTGCGTATGTCATGGGCCGCAACATGTTCGGCCCGATCCGGGGCGCCTGGGAGGGCGAGTGGCGGGGATGGTGGGGAGACGAGCCGCCATATCACGCGCCGGTGTTCGTCCTGACCCACTATCCGCACGCGCCAATCGAGATGAACGGCGGGACGACGTTCCACTTCGTGACCGAAGGATTCGACGCCGCGTTCGACCGCGCCACGGCAGCCGCCGACGGGCTTGGGGTCGACATCGCCGGCGGCGCCTCCACCGTCCGCCAGGCGCTCGGCGCAGGCGTGATCGACGAGCTGATGCTCGACATCGTTCCAGTCCTGCTCGGTACCGGCGAGCGGCTGTTCGACGGGGTGGAAGACCCCGGCTTCGAGCCGCTGGAGATCATGCATTCCCCGCACGCGACACACGTGCGCTACCGCGTTGGCGGCTGACTCGACCGAGACGATCCCCGCCTGGGCGGAGCGAGCGTGCCGCCTGTGCGTGGGGGGGCACTCGTGCGGCCGTAGGGCTGCTGCGACGGTTCCCGACCGACCGATCCGCTTGTGGTGACGCGCTGATCGGACTGCGTGCAGCTCCAAAGCTCAGGTGAC
>DATCFW010000489.1:0-11577 GCA_036509295.1 Solirubrobacteraceae bacterium
GATGACGGGTACCTCGTCGAAGTCACCGATGTCCGGGACCTGCACGCTGGTCGCGGTGGCGCTCATACGGTGGTGGGCATCGGGGCCTCGGGATCGAGCTCGTACCGGGCGATCGCCTCGGCGACGACGGTGGCCTGGACCGTGCCCGCGTCGGCGAGCTCCTTGAGGGCGGCGACGGCCACGTAATGACGGTCGATCTCGAAGAACTTCCGCAGCGCTCGGCGGAAGTCCGACCGGCCGAACCCGTCGGTCCCGAGCGTTCGGTAGGCGCCCGGCACCCATTGGCGGATCTGGTCCGGCACGGCGCGCAGGTAGTCGGTCGACGCGATCACGGGGCCGCGGCGGCCCGCCAGGGAAGCGGCGACGTACGCGTCGCGCGGCTCGTCGCCGGGGTGCAGCATGTTCCAGCGCTCGGTCTCGATGCCGTCGCGGCGCAGCTCCGTGAACGAGGTGACGCTCCACACGTCAGCGAGCACGCCGAAGTCCTGCTCGAGCAGGTCGGCGGCGGCGAGCACCTCACGCAGGATCGTCCCCGAGCCGAGCAGCTGGACGACGGGCTTGCGGGATCGCTTGGGCGCCTCGCGCACGATGTGCATCCCGCGCAGGATCCCGTCGACGGCGCCGTCGGGCATCGCCGGGTGCGCGTAGTTCTCGTTCATCAGGGTGATGTAGTAGAAGGCGTCCTCCTGGTCGGAGAGCATCCGCCGCAGGCCGTTCTGGACGATGACCGCGACCTCATAGCCGTAGGCGGGGTCATACGCCCGGCAGTTGGGCACCACGCTGAACAGCAGGTGGCTGTGCCCGTCCTCGTGCTGGAGCCCCTCGCCGTTCAGCGTGGTCCGCCCGGCGGTTCCACCGAGCATGAACCCGCGGGTGCGGCTGTCCCCGGCCGCCCACACGAGATCCCCGACCCGCTGGTAGCCGAACATCGAGTAGTAGATGTAGAACGGCACCATCGGCACGTTGTGCGCGCTGTATGAGGTGCCGGCGGCGATGAAGGATGAGATCGAGCCGGCCTCGGTGATCCCCTCCTCGAGAATCTGGCCGCGCACATCCTCCTTATAGAACATGAGCTGCTCGGAGTCCTGGGGGCTGTAGCGCTGGCCAAACGGCGCATAGATACCGACCTGGCGGAACAGGCCCTCCATCCCGAACGTCCGCGACTCGTCGGGAACGATCGGCACGATGTGGCGCCCGATCGTCTTGTCGCGCAGCAGGGCAGCGAGGATCCGCACGAACGCCATCGTGGTTGAGATCTCGCGCTCGCCGGTCCCGTCGAGCTGGGACTGGAACAGCTCCAGTTCGGGCGCCGGCAGCGACTCCGACCGCCGGCGCCGGACCGGCAGCGATCCGCCCAGGGCCTCGCGCTGCCCGCGCAGGAACTCCATCTCCGGCGAACCCTCGGGCGGTTTGTAGTACTCGGCGTCGTGGACCTGCTGATCGGTGAGCGGGAGCTCGAACCGGTCACGGAAGGCGAGCAGCGCCGCCTCGGTCATCTTCTTGGCCTGGTGGGTGACCATCTGACCCTCGCCCGAGACGCCCATCCCGTAGCCCTTGATCGTCTTGGCCAGGATGACCGTCGGCTGGCCGGTGTGCTTGACCGCCGCGTCGTAGGCGGCGTACACCTTCTGCTGATCGTGGCCGCCGCGGTTGAGCAGCCAGATGTCGTCGTCGGACATGTGGGCGACGCGCTCGAGCAGCCGCGGATCGCGCCCAAAGAACTTCTCCCGCACGAAGGCGCCGTCGCGGGACTTGAACGTCTGGTAGTCGCCGTCGACGCAGTCCTGCATCACCTTGACCAGCGCGCCGTCGACGTCGGCGGCCAGCAGCGGATCCCAGCGCGCGCCCCAGACGACCTTGATCACGTTCCAGCCGGCGCCACGGAAGTCGGACTCGAGCTCCTGGATGATCTTGCCGTTGCCCCGCACCGGGCCGTCGAGGCGCTGGAGGTTGCAGTTGACGACCCAGATGAGGTTGTCGAGCTGCTCGCGCCCGGCGAGCGCGGTGGCCCCCATCGACTCGGGCTCGTCCATCTCGCCATCGCCCAGGAACGTCCACACCTTGCGCGGCGCGGTGTCGGCCAGACCCCGCGCCTGCAGGTACTTCATGAACCGGGCCTGGTAGATCGACGTGATCGCGCCGATCCCGAGCGACACCGTCGGGAACTGCCAGAAGTCGGGCATCAGCCACGGGTGGGGGTAAGAGCTCAGGCCGCCGGGCGTCGAGACCTCCTGGCGGAAGCCGTCGAGCTGGGCCTCGGTGAGCCGCCCCTCGAGATACGCGCGCGCGTAGTTGCCCGGGGAGGAGTGGCCCTGGAAGTAGACGAGGTCTCCGCCGTGCTCGGCGCTCGGCGCGTGCCAGAAGTGGTTAAAGCCGACCTCCATCAGCGTCGCCAGCGACTGGAAGGTGGCGATGTGGCCGCCGAGCTCTGACGACGTCGTGTTGGCGCGGATCACCATCATCATCGCGTTCCAGCGCACGATCGAGCGCACCCGCCGCTCGAGCGCCGGATCACCCGGGAACGGCGGCTCCAGCTCGCGCGGGATCGTGTTGACGTACGCGGTGTTGAGGCTGGCGATCGGTCCGGTGCCGGCATGCTGGGCGCGCTCGATGACGCGCGTCAGCAGCTCGCGGGCGCGATCGGGTCCGTCGTGGGAGACGACCGCGTCGAGCGCCTCGAGCCACTCGGTGGTCTCGACCGCGTCGGGATCCGCCGCCTCCGGCGACGCCCCGTTCCCGTTCTGCGTCTGGGCGTGTTCTGTCATGGCAAAAAGCGGCGGGTGAACCGTGGATCGACTATACCCGCGCCGGGGCAGGCCCTGACCGCGCGCTTTGCCGTAGGTTGCACGGATGAGCTTGAGCAGGGTGGAGGGATTTCCGGGGGCGCCCTGGGACCGGCAGCTCGCCGGGACGCTTGACCGGATCACGGTGCATTCCGAGCTGCTCGAGGGAAATCCGCTCGGCGATCCAGCCCGCCGCCCCCTGTACGTCTACCGGTCTCCGGGCGTGGCGGCCGACGGTCCTGCGCGGTACCCGTCGGTCTACCTGATTCAGGGCTACTCCGGACAGGTGGACATGTGGGTGGGTCGCAGCGCGTTCGAGCCGACGGTGGTGGAGCGGCTCGACGCCATGTTCGCCGCCGGCGACTGCCCCGACGCCGTGATCGTGTTCGTCGACGCCTGGACCGCGCTCGGCGGCTCGCAGTTCCTGAACTCGTCGAGCACCGGGCCCTACATGGACTACCTGTGCGATGAGGTGGTGCCGTTTGTCGACGAGCGCTACCCGACGCTGCCGGGCGCCGAGCATCGCGGCGTCGCCGGGAAGTCCTCCGGCGGGTACGGCGCGATGGTGGTGCCGATGCTGCGACCCGACACGTTCGGCGCGCTCGCATCGCACGCCGGCGACGCTCTGTTCGAGTACTGCTACCTCCGCGACTTTCCCGGGATCGCCCGCCTGCTGCGCGACGATCTGAACGGCTCCTTCGACGAGCTGCTGCGCCGGGTGAGGGAGGAGCCCAGCTTTGACTGGGGGCGCTACGGCGCCGCGCTGTCGCTGTACGCGTACGCCTGCGCCTACACGCCCGATCCCGACCGGCCGGGCCAGCCGCTGATGCCGCTCGACGTCACCACCGGCCGCATCGTCCCGGATGTGTGGGAGCGGTGGCTGGCGCTCGATCCCGTGCGGATGGCCGAACCCCACGCGGACGCGCTGCGCGGTATGCGCCGCATCTACCTCGACGCCGGTCGCCAGGACGAGTTCTTCCTCGACCTGGGAGCGCAGGCGTTCTCCGACGAGCTGACCCGCCTGGACGTCGACCACACCCTCGAACTGTTTGACGGGACCCACGGCGGGATCTCCTACCGCTACCCCGGCGCGATCCGCGAGCTGGTCCTCGCGCTGCGATGACGCTCGACTCCAGGAGAGGCCGATGACCGCCACCGCCGACACCGAGCTCGCCTTCGCTGGTCCCACGGCGCTCGCGGCGCAGGTCCGCGACGGCGTCGTGGCGCCGCGCGAGCTGGTTGAGCTGTTCCTGCGGCGCATCGACGAGCTCGATCCTCGGCTCAACGCATTCCGGGTGGTGCGCGGCGAGCAGGCGCTCGCCGAGGCCGACACCGTCGAACGAACCGGTCCGCTCGCCGGGGTGCCGATCGCGATCAAGGACGATCTCCCGCTCGCCGGCGAGGTGGCGACGCGCGGGAACCGGAGCCTCGCCGGTGGGCGGGAGCCGTCGGCGGTCGACGCGGAGGCGATTCGCCGGCTGCGCGCCGCCGGGGCGATTCCGGTCGGCGTCACCAACGTGCCCGAGCTGATGATCTTCCCGTGGACGACGACCACCGCCAATGGCGTCACCCGCAACCCGTGGAACCCGGAGCGCACCCCGGGCGGCTCGTCGGGCGGCTCGGCGGCGGCAGTGGCGTCGGGCATGGCGGCGGCGGCGACCGGCTCAGACGGCGGCGGCTCCCTGCGCATCCCGGCCGCCTGCTGCGGCCTGGTGGGGTGCAAGCCGACGCGGGGGAGGGTCTCGGCGGCGCCGGGCGGCGCCGGCTGGCTGGGGCTCTCCGTGTACGGGGCGCTCGCGCGCACGGTGCGCGACAGCGCGCTCCTGCTCGACGTCATGCACGGTGCGCTCCCCGCTGACGCCGATCGGGCTCCGGCGTTCGCCGGCAGTTACGTCCAGGCCGCCGCCACCGCGCCTGCGCGACTGCGGATCGCCGTCTCGCGCAAGCTTCCGCCGGGCCTGCTGGGACGCGTGTCCGCCGACCAGCGGGGCGCCTGGGATCGGACCGCTGCGCTGCTCAGCGCCGCTGGGCACGAGGTGGTGGAGCGTGATCCCGCCTACGGGCTCGCGCAGCTCCAGTTCCTGCAGACGTGGTTGCGTGGCATCTACGAGGAATCCCTGACGGTGCCGGATCGGTCCACGCTCGAGCGCACGACGCGGCAGATGGCCGCCGGCGGGCGGTACCTGGTGCCGCCGTGGCGCCGCCGCCGGCTGCTCGCCGGGCGCCCGCGGACGACGGCGCGGATCACCGCGCTGTGGGACGAGTTCGACGTGTTGATGACGCCCGGGCTCGCCCGCACGGCGATCGCCGCCGAGGGTGGCTACAACCGCCCGGCGCCGGTGGCGATCGACATCGGCGGGCGGTTCACTCCGTTCACGCCGGTGTTCAATCTCACCGGCCAGCCGGCGATCACGATCCCGGCGGGCGTCGGCGCCGACGGGCTGCCGCTGTCCGTCCAGCTCGTCGGTAGGCTGGGCGCCGAGGACACGCTGTACGCGCTCGTCGGCCAGATCGAGGCGGCCGCTCCGTGGGCGCAGCGTCGGCCCACCATCTCATGACCGCCCCCACCGTCCATTCCGCTCGCGGCGCCCGCGCGCCCGCGCTGGCCGCGGCACTCGCGCTCACGCTGCTGGCCATGATGGCGGTGAGCTCGACCGCCGCGGCGAAGGTCGTGTGGTTGTGCCAACCCGGCTACGCGCCCGACCCGTGCAACGTCAGCCTGTCGACGACGGTCTTCTCGCCGACACTGCACCAGCTGGCGGTGACCCACCCGGCCAAGGTCCGCAAGCCGGCCATCGACTGCTTCTACGTGTACCCGACGGTCTCAGACCAGAAGACGACGCTGGCCAATCTCCACATCGATCCCGAGGAGCGGTCAATCGCGCTGTATCAGGCGGCCCGCTACTCGCAGTACTGCCGCGTCTACGCCCCGATGTACCGCCAGGTGACGGTGACGGCGCTCGATGCCGGCAATCAGGAATCCCCCCAGGAGCTGACGGTCCCGGTCGATGACGTCGAGCACGCGTTTGCGGCCTACCTCAAGCACGACAACCACGGCCGCGGATTTGTGCTCATCGGCCACTCTCAGGGCTCGTTCGTACTCAACCAGCTGATCGCCAAGGAGATCGACCCCAAGCCGGCGGTGCGCAACCGGCTCGTCTCGGCGATCCTGCTCGGCGGCAACGTCCTGGTCAAGCGCCACCGGAACGTCGGCGGCACCTTCAAGCACATCCCGGCGTGTCGCTCCGCCACCGAGCTCGGCTGCGTCATCGCGTACTCCACGTTTGACCAGACACCGCCGGCGGATAGCCTGTTCGGGCGCACGAAGGTCGCCGGTGACCAGGTTCTGTGCACCAACCCCGCGGCCCTGTCGGGCGGCGCGGCCAAAGTCGATCCGATCTTCCCGTCCCAGCCGTTCGCGCCCGGGACCGTCATCGCCAGCGGGATCGCGCTGCTGAAGGTCACCCAGCCGATGGCGTCCACGGAGTGGGTCAGTGAACCGGGCGCCTACCGCGCGCAGTGCTCATCGGCCGGCGGCGCCAACGTGCTCCGGGTGACCCCGCTGGGCGGCGCGCAGACGCCGTCACCCAGTCCGACCCCACCGTGGGGACTTCACCTGCTCGACGCTCAGGTCGAGCTCGGGAACCTGCTGACAGTCGTGCGCGGCGAGGCGACGGCGTTCGTGGCCCGGCCGGCGGCACCGCTCGCGCCGAGCGCCCGCGGATCCTGACCACCGTCCCGGAGTGGGCGGAGTCGCGGTACACTTTCGTACCGTGAGCGCTCTCGCCTCACCCCGATCCAACTCCCCGGAGGCCGCCGGTGCCGCTCCGCCGTCGCTCGCCGGGCCCGTCGACGGGACGGTGCCGACCCGAATGCCCCCCGGCCTCGACCTTGCGCCGGCGCTGCAGGGACTGCGATTCGGGATGCGTCCGATGGGCTTCAATCTCGGCGCGGCGGCCCGGTTCGGGGACGTGTGGCAGCTGCGGTTGCCGACCCAGCGCCAGGGGTTCGTCGTCAGCTCGCATCCCGATCATCTGCGCTCGCTGCTGATCGCGGATCCGAACGATGCGCCCTCGCTCACCGGCGAATCTCCGCTGCGCCCGATCCTTGGCCCCAACTCGGTGCTGACCTCCGTCGGCGCGCGCCACCTGCGCCAGCGCAAACTGCTGCTGCCGCCGTTTCACGGCGAGGCGGTGCAGCGCTACGTGGCGATGATCTCCGAGGTCGCCGATCGCGAGATCGACGGCTGGTCGGCCGGCACGTCGTTCGCGCTGGCGCCCCGGATGCAGGCGGTGACGTTGGAGGTGATCATGCGCGGGGTGTTCGGGATCGAGGGACGCAGCCGCGCCACCGTTGAGCAGCGGATGCGGGAGACGATCCGTCGCCTGCTGGCGGCGTCGACCCACCCGCTGTTCCGGCTCGTGGAACTGCGCAACACCGGGCGCTCGGAGGCGCGCGGGGTGCTGGCGCGGATGCTGACGTTCGCTGACCGGCAGATGTACGCGGTGATCAGGGCCCGGCGGGCGGCCGCGGACCGCGATAGCCGCGGCGACGTCCTGTCCCTGCTGCTCGCGGCGCGCGACGAGCACGGTCAGCCGCTCACCGACCACGAGCTCCGCGACGAGCTCATGTCCCTGGTGCTGGCCGGCCACGAGACGACCGCCAACTCGCTGGCGTGGATCGTCGAGCGCCTCCTCCGCACGCCGGCGGCATACGACCGTCTGCGCGAGACGGTCCGCGGCGGCGACCGCGCGGCCGCCGACGCCTATGTCGAGGCGACGATCCACGAGGGCATGCGCAACCGCCCGGTGATCCCGATGATCGTGCGCCTGGTCACCCGGCCGTGGCGCTTGGGCGACTACGTGCTGCCGGCCCGGACTCCGGTGGCGATCAGCATCATCGCCCTGCACCACCGCTCCGACGTGTATCCGGAGCCGCACGCCTTCCGGCCCGAGCGGTTCCTGGGACGCAAGCCCGGGACGTACACGTGGATCCCGTTCGGCGGCGGCATCCGCCGCTGCCTCGGCGCGGCGCTGGCCATGGCCGAGCAGCGGGTCGTGCTCGAGGCGATCGCGCGCCGGGCCGATCTGGTCGCGCCCGACTCGGCTCCCGAGCCGGCGCGGATGCGCAACGTGACGATGATCCCGCGGGGCGGCTGCCGCGTCACCGTCACCGGCGTCCCGGCGCCGTAGCGTTCGCGTCCGGGCGAGCCCTATGGTCCCGAGCGTGTCAATCCCCCAAGGAGTGCCGGCCACTGCCGCCGCGGGTTCTGAGCCGACCGGTCATCGCGAGCGGCTGATCGCCGCGATGGCCGCCTCGATCGAGGAGAAGGGCTTTCGCGACTCGACCGTCGCCGACGTGGTTCGCATCGCCCGCACCTCGCGGCGCAACTTCTACGAGCACTTCGCCGATCGTGACGCGTGCTTCCTGGCGCTGTTCGACGCCACCAACGAGGCGATGATGGAGCAGATCACCGACGCCGTGCACCCGGATGAGCCCCTCGGCCGCCAGGTGGACAGCGCGGTGGACGCCTACATCGGCAACGTCGCGGCCCAGCCTGCCCTGTACAGCAGCTTCGTCCGCGAGCTGCCCGGTCTCGGCCCGGCCGGCTCGCAACGGGCCCAGGCGACGCTCGAGCGCTTCGCCGCGATGCTCGTCGGCCTCGTCGAGTCCGGCCGTCAGGCCCAGCCGGCGATCGGCGCCCGGCCGCTGACGATGGACTCCGCGATCATCATCGTCGGCGGCCTGCGAGAGCTGATGGTCATCTCGCTGCCGCGCGGGCGTGACATGCGTGACCTGCGCGCCAGCGCCGGGGACACGATCAAGGCGATCCTCAGCGGCGCGCTGCTGTAGCCGGCTCGTCGGGCTGGCCGGGCACGGGTGGCTCGCGCGCTCACCCTGATCGTGTGCGGCTCGTCCGGGTGTGCTCCCGGGGGTCGGTGGTATGCTCACGTACCCACTGTGGTACGAACACGTACCGAAGCTCCGAGACCGAGGAGATCCGCGATGTCCGAGACCGAGCGACGTGACGTGACGATCGCGATTGCCGGCGCCGGCCTGTCGGGGCTCGGGATGGCGATCGCGCTGCGCGAGGACGGCATCGAGGACTTCGTCGTGCTCGAGCGCGCCGATGATCTCGGCGGCACCTGGCGTGATAACAGCTACCCGGGGTGCGCCTGCGACATCGCGAGCGTCCTGTACTCGTATTCGGATGAGCAGAACCCGGGCTGGACCCGAGCGTTCGCGGGTCAGGCCGAGATCTGGGCCTACATGCGCGAGGTGGCGCGCCGGCACGACGTCTCCGCGCACATGCGCTACGGCCATGAGGTCCTCGCCGCCCGGTGGGACGAGTCGTCGCACCGCTGGCAGATCACCACCACCGGCGGCGACTTCAGCGCCGAGATCCTCATCTCCGCGACCGGCGCGCTCGCCGACCCGGCGGTGCCGGACCTTCCCGGTCTGGACCGGTTCGAGGGCACGGTGTTCCACTCGGCGCGCTGGGACCACGAGCACGACCTCAGCGGACGACGCGTCGCCGTCGTCGGCACCGGGGCGTCGGCGATCCAGTTCGTGCCGGAGATCCAGCCCCGGGTCGAGCACCTCGACCTGTTCCAGCGCACCCCGCCGTGGGTCCTGCCCCGGGGCAACCCGCCGATCCCGCGCGGCTGGCAGCGCCGGTTCGCCCGGCACCCGAAGCTCCTGTCATGGGCGCGCCGGTCGGTGTTCTCGCTGTATGAGTCCTTCCACTACGGCTTTCGGCACCCGGCGGTCATGAAGCTCGCCGAGCGGCGCGCTCGCACCCACATCGCCAACCAGGTCGCCGATCCCGAGCTGCGAGCGAAGGTGACACCGGACTACCGCCTGGGCTGCAAGCGCGTCCTCGGCTCCAACACCTGGTATCCCGCGCTGTGTGAGGACAACGTGGAGGTGACGACGAGCGCGATCGCCGAGGTGACTCCGGACGGCCTGCTCGACACCGACGGGGCGCACCACGATGTCGACACGATCATCTTCGGCACCGGGTTCCAGGTGACCGACGTTCCGTTCAGCCATCGCGTCCGGGGCCGCGGCGGCGAGCTGCTGGCCGATCGCTGGCAGGGCAGCCCGCAGGCGCACCTGGGGATGAGCGTGACCGGCTTCCCCAACCTGTTCCTGCTGCTCGGGCCCAACACCGGCCTCGGCCACAACTCGGTGCTGCTGATGATCGAGGCCCAGATCGGCTACCTCCGGCAGGTGCTGCGCTTCCGCCGTGAGCACGGGCTGGCCTCCCTGGAGCCGACGGCCTTGGCGCAACGGCAGTACGTCGCACGGTTGGATCGCGAGACCGAGGGAACCGTGTGGACCGCCGGCGGGTGCCTGAGCTGGTACGTCGATCGCACCGGGCGCAACTCGACGTTGTGGCCCGGTAGCGTCCGTGCCTACCAGCGCCGGCTGGCCGAGTTTGAGATCGGCGATTACGCCACCGAGCTCCCGCACCAGCAGCCCGAGCCCGAGCCCGCCCTCATCACCACCCACGCACCGGAGGCCCCATGAGGAAACGCAGAGTGGAGGTGGACGGGCGCACCGCGTACGTGTCGGGCGCGGCGTCTGGAATCGGGCGTGCGGTCGCGCTGCGGCTCGCCGCCCACGGCTGCCCGGTGGCGATCGCCGACCAGGACGAGGACGGCCTGCGCGAGACGGCCGAGCTGATCGCCGGGCCGGTGCTCAGCCGCACGCTCGATGTTCGTGACCGCCACGCCCAGATGGCCTTCGCCGCCGAGGTCGCGGAGTGGGCTCCGGCGCCGCTCGGCATGGTGTTCAACAACGCCGGGGTGGCGACCTCGCAGAGCATCGCCGGCGGCGCCATCGAGGACGACGAGTGGGTCGTGGACATCAACTTCGGCGGCGTCGTCAACGGCGTGCGGTCGTTCCTGCCGATCCTGGAGCGTCAGAACTCCGGGGTGATCGTCAACACCTCGAGCGTGTTCGGCCTCGTCGGCATCCCGTTCCAGAGCGCCTACTGCTCGTCGAAGTTCGCCGTGCGCGGCTTCACCGAGTCGTTGCGCCACGAGCTGCGGGGCACCGGCGTCAGCGCCGTCACCGTGCATCCCGGCGGCGTGAAGACGAACATCGCCCGCAACGCTCGATACCACGGCCACCCGCTGCGGCCGGACATCTCCCACGCGGACGCGGCCAAGCAGTTCGACGCGATGGCGTTCACGACGCCGGACCGCGCGGCGCAGATCATCCTCACCGGGGTGAAGGCCGGCCGCAGCCGGATCCTCGTCGGGCCCGACGCCTACGTGTTCGACGCGCTCGCCCGGCTGACCCCGACGCACTACTTCGACGTCTTGGCGTTCCTGGAGCCGCTCGCCGCGCGACGCAGCTGACGGGGCCGGCGCGTCGCCCGGCCGTGCCGTCGCCCCGTCGCGGTGTATGCCGGGTTGGCCGCGCGCAGCTCAGACTCGCCGCTGTGGTTGACCACTCCGAGCGGCTGGAACGAGACGTCGATCCAGCGGAAGCGGCCGGCGTGCGCCGGCAGCCGGTACGCGACCCGATGCACGCCGGCACGCAGGCGGCCGAGCGCCCGGGAGTCGAGCACCGAGTTGTACAGCCATACCTCGTCGTGGCCCCGATGAGGCGCGGGAACCCCTGTGACCCTCAACCTGAGCCTGAGGTGCTTGCTTGGTCCGACGAGCTGGATCGAGCCGCGCGCGTGCGTCAGTCCGCCCGGGAGGCCGGCGAGCGCGGCCGTGGCCGGGCCGGCCGCCGAGCGGGTCGGCGGGGCGGGGGTGGGGGCGGGGCTCGTCGGTTC
>DATCFW010000490.1:0-8576 GCA_036509295.1 Solirubrobacteraceae bacterium
CATCACCCGGGCATAGCCGTCGTGGAAGGCCTCCTCCTGAACCTCGGCGGCACAGCCGGCCGCACTCAGGCGCTCGGCCAGCCACACCGCGGCGGCGCGCTCGCCCTCCGAGCCGGCCCGCCGCTCCAGCGGCGCGAGCGCTTCGATCACCTCGCGCAGGGTGGCGTCGTCGCCCGGAGCGCCGGGCGACGGCATCAGCCGGCCTGCACGTTCTCGAACACGGCGGCCAGTCCCTGACCGCCGCCGATGCACATCGTCTCCAGGCCGTAGCGGTCGCCGCGGCGCTGCAGTTCGCGCAGCAGCGTGGTGAGGATGCGACCGCCGGTGGCGCCGATCGGGTGCCCGAGCGAGATCCCCGAGCCGTTGACGTTGACCCGGTCCAGCCCGTCGGGCAGCTCCCAGTTGCGCAGCACCGCCAGCACCTGGGCGGCGAACGCCTCGTTGAGCTCGATCAGCTGCATCTGGTCCAGTGTCAGCCCGGCGCGCTTGAGCGCCTTGGCGGTCGAGGGGACGGGACCGATCCCCATCGTCTTGGGCGGCACGCCGGCCACGCCCCAGCTCACGAGCTTGGCCATCGGCTCCAGGCCAAGCTCGGCGGCGCGCTCCGCGTGGGTGACGATGCACAGCGCGGCGCCGTCGTTCTGGCCCGAGGCGTTGCCGGCGGTGACCGTCGCGTCCGGATCCTTGCGCACCATCACCGGGCGCAGCGAGCCAAGGGTGTCGAGCGAGGCGTCGGCGCGGGGATGCTCGTCGCGGTCGATCAGGCGCGCGCCCGACTTGCGCTCCCGCACCTCGACGGGGACGATCTCCTGCGCGAACGTGCCGTTCTCCTGGGCGGCGACGGCGAGCCGGTGCGAGCGCAGCGCCAGCTCGTCCTGCTCCGCGCGCGGGATCGCGTACTCGCGGCGCAGGTTCTCGGCGGTCTCGATCATCCCACCGGGCACCGGGTAGTTCTCGCCGCCGGCGGTGACTCGGCCCCGGACGAGCCGGTCCTCGAGCATCGCGCCGCCCGAGCGCGCGCCCCAGCGCAGCGCGGTGGAGTACAGCTCGGCCTGGCTCATGCTCTCAGCACCGCCGGCGAGCACGAGGTCAGCGGCCCCGGTCTGCACCTGCATGCTCGCCTCGATCACCGCCTGGAGCCCCGATCCGCAGCGACGATCGATTTGCAGCCCGGGCACCTCGACGGGCAGCCCGGCATCGAGCGCGGCGACACGGCCGAGCGCCGGCGCCTCGCCGTTGGCGTAGCCCTGGCCGAGGATCACGTCGTCCACCTGATCGACGGGCAGGCCGGTCCGGTGAAGGATCGCCTTGATGACGGTCGTCGCCAGCTCGGTCACCGAGACGTCGCGGAACATGCCGCCGAACCGCCCCACGGGCGTCCGCAGCGGCTCGCAGATGAGAGCGTCGCGCATCTCGGGCAGGTTATCCGCCACGACGTGCCGGCGGCGGCGCGGCGGGGAGGGGTCAGTCGGTGATGGCGACATGCCCGGGCTGGGCGGCGACTCGGGCCAGCCACTCGCGTACCGCCGGGTAGGGCTGGAGCGAGAAGCCGCCCTCGGGCGCGATGTGGGTGTAGGCGTACAGCGAGATGTCGGCGATCGTGTACCGGCCACCGACGAGGTACGGGTGCTCGGCGAGATGGCGCTCGAGCGCCGCCAGCGCCCGTTCGCCCCCCGCCCGCCTGGCCTCCAGGTCGGCCGGCGCCGGGTGCATGTCGGCGAGTGCCCAGAAACGGGCCACCGCGATGTTGGGCTCGTGGTCGTACTGCTCGAAGAACTGCCACTGGAGCACCTGGGCGCGCTCGTAGGGGTCGTCGGGCACGTACTCGGTGCCATCGCCGAAATACCACAGGATCGCGTTGGACTCCCCGAGCGTGCGCCCGTCGTCGAGCACCAGCGTCGGGACGCGCAGCGCCGGATTCAGTCCGCCGAGGACCTCGCTGCGGTCGGTGCGGTCAAACACGCTCAGCTCGCGCCGCTCGAACGGCAGTCCGAGCTTGGTCAGCAGCAGGCGGACCTTGTAGCAGTTGCCCGACACGGCGGAGTCGTAGAGCAGCATGGCGGTCAGGGACGTTAAACGACCGGGGTCGAGATCGGACTCGCCGGTTGCGCCGCCGGCCGGGGCGCACGCGGGAGCCGCACGCGGACGCCGCCCTTGGGGGCGAGCGTGATCGCTCGGAACTGCGCCTTGGCGCGTTCGGAGTCGACGGCGAGCAGGTCGGTCCGCTCGAGCACCCGGGAGAGGACGATCCGCATCTCGGTGAGGGCGAAGCTGGCGCCGAGGCAGCGGCGGGTGCCGCCGCCGAACGGGAGCCAGGTGTACGTGTCGGGGGCGTCGTCGTGCAGGAAGCGCTCGGGCCGGAACGTCTCCGGGCTCGGATACAGGTCGGCCCGGCGGTGGATCGTCCGGATCGACGGATTGATCTCGACGCCGACGGGGATCTCGTAGCCGTGCAGCCGGAACGGGCGCTCGCGCACGACGCGGCCGACGCCGGGGATGACCGGGCGGATCCGCAGCGCCTCCTTGATCACCGCGTCCAGGTAGGCCTCGTGGCCGGCCTCCCGGGCCTGCGCGGCCGCGCGGACCCGCGGGTCGTGCAGGAGCAGATCGAACGTCCAGGCCAGCCCGGTGGCGGTGGTCTCGTGCCCGGCGAGCAGCAGCGTGAGCAGCTCATCGCGGATCTCGTGATCGCGCAGCCCCTCGCCGTCCTCGTCGCGGGCGAGCAGCAGGCCGGAGAAGACGTCGTCGCGCTGGGCCAGATCGGGGTCCGCCCGGCGGCGGGCGATCTCGGCGTAGACGATCTCGTCGACGGCGCGCTTGCGGCGCTCGAACTCCTGCGCCGCCCGGCGCTGGTTGCGCCCCCGCAGCACCGCCGAGAGCATGAGCACGCCCCGCGCGCGGGACAGGGGCTCCACCATCGCCCGCAGCCGCGCCGCCAGCTCGTCCTCGGCGGGGCCGGCGGCGTAGCCGAAGACGGCGCGCAGGATGATCCGCAGCGTGAGCGACTGCATGCTGCCCAGCAGCGTGAACGGCTCGCCGACCGGCCACCGATCGATCTCGGTGTCCGCGCAGTCGCGCATCGTCTCGACGTGGGCCAGCATCGCCCGCCCATGGAACGGCGGCAGCAGCAGCCGGCGGTGACGCAGGTGCTCGGCGCCGTCGAGCAGCAGGACCGAGCGTTCGCCCAGGATCGGTCCGAGCAGCGCGTTGGCCTCGCCGGCGTGCAGCTCATCGCCCGAGCCCTGGAACACCTGCTTGGCGGCGACCGGGTCGAACACCATCACGAACCGTTCGTCGAACAGGGTGCCCATCGTCACCACGTCCCCGTAGCGACGGCGACACGCCTCCAGGAAGCGAGCGCCGCCGACCATGAAGCCGACCGTCTGCAGCCAGCGGGGCAGTGGGGGGCCGGGGGGCAGCGTTGCGGTCATCCCTTCGCCTGCGCTCCCTGGGACGCCGCGGCCGCGGGCCCCAGGTCAGCCAGCGTCAGCGGGCGCGCTGGAGGCGTGTCGAGCACCTGCCGGCGGCGCACGCGCAACTCGGCGTCGACGTGCAGCAGCTCACCGGAGGCCAGCGCCCGCCACCCGGTGTCCTCGTCCATCCGCTCGGTGGCGACCACCACCGCCGGCCGGCTGGCGAGGTCACCCGAGCGCACTCGGATGCTCGCTCGCGGGCTCGAGTGCTCGAGGTGCCGATCGCCGCCGGGGCCGCCGGCGTCGCGCTCCAGCACATACAGATCGTGGACGTCGGGATAGCGCAGCGCCCACAGATCGGTGGCGGTGATGAGCACGAGGTTGATCGAGAGCACCGGCAGGTTGGCCGCGACCCAGCCGGCGGCGGCGGCGATCCCGTCGGCGACGTCGCCGGTGCGCCGCGTCTCGCGGGTAATGAGCGCGAACAGCCGCTCGGAATCGGTGTCGCCCGCCACCAGGGACATGTCGTCACCGAGCTCGCGCTCCAGCCGGTCCAGATCCTCGATCACGCCGTTGTGGGCGAACACCCGGCCGTCCTGCTCGAAGGGATGCGTGTTGCGGACCGACAGCGAGCCGGTCGAGGCATAGCGGACGTGGGCCACGAACGTCCGCGACGTGACCGACTTGGCCTCCCGCGCGAACGCTTGATCGGCGAACGCGGCGAGCGGCTGCTTGACGATCACCGGCCGGCCGGCGGCGTCGTAGTGGCCCAGCCCGGTCCCGTCGGGCTCGCGGCGGCTCTGCTGGGCCAGCGAGTCCGGGGCCTCGAGCAGCCAGAACGTCGCCTGGACCGGCTCGCGGCCGCCGGTCATGGCGAACAGACGGCACATGAGCTGGGACGGTAGCGGGCCGTGACAACCCGTCGGGACCGAGCCGGCCGCCGTCCCGCGTCTGTCACAGTATTTTCAAGCTCGCCTGCAATCGTGGTCGCGTCACCAGAAAGGCGGACCCCCTCATGAGATTCCTGCGTACAGCTCCCACCGGTCGGCTCCTGGCCACGCTCGCCGGGGCATTGGTCGCGATCGTCGCCGGCACCGCGATCGCCGTCGCCGCCACATCCGGCGGCCCCGTGCCTCGGTCCAAGCCGCTCGCGTCGGCGCTGCACAGCGCGCTGACCGCCCGGCCGGTCACCGGGATCAGCGCCGACATCACCTTCACCAACAACCTGATCAGCTCGGTCGACTTCACCGGCGGTAACACCGATCCCATCCTCCAGGGCGCCACCGGTCGGCTGTGGCTGTCCAACGACCATCAGCTGCGTCTCGAGCTCCAGTCGAGCAACGGTGACGCCCAGATCGTCGTCACCAAGCACTCGTACTGGGTGTCTGATCCGTCGTCGCAGACGGTCTACGAGGGGACGCTGCCCGCCGACGCGTCGAGCTCGACGAGCCAGCCGAGCCAGGCCGGCGACGCGGTGCCGACGATCGCCCAGATCCAGTCCCGGCTCACCAAGCTGATGGGCAAGGTGAACGTCGCCGGGGCGCCCACCTCGAACCCGACGGACGTCGGCGGCCGTCCCGCCTACTCGGTGAGCATCTCGCCCAAGCACGACGGTGGCCTGCTCGGCTCCGCCCAGCTGGCCTGGGACGCGGTCACCGGCGTGCCGCTCAACATCGCCGTGTACGCGCGCGGCAACAGCACCCCGGTGCTCGCACTCAAGGCGAGCAACGTCACCTACGGCCCGGTGCCGGCCTCGGACTTCGCGCTCACGCCGCCGTCGGGCTACAAGGTGGTGACGGTCTCCCGGCCGGCGACGCCGAGCGCGGCCACCAAGGCGCTGCGCCACAGCCGGGCCAAGCACGCCGCCGTGAGCGGAGTCGCCGCTGTCGGCGCCCACCTGCCGTTCAGCCTGGTCGCGCCCGCGCGGGTCGTCGGCCTCCCGCGCGGCGGGACGCAGCTGCTCGATTGGGGCGGCAAGCCGGCCGCGCTGGTCACCTACGGCCAGGGCCTCGGCGGTATCGCCGTGATCGAGCAGAGCGCCGGCGGCAGCGCGTCGTCGTCCTCCTCGTCCTCGTCGTCGAGCACGGACGGCAAGTTGAGCCTCCCGACGGTCTCGATCAACGGCGCCACCGGCTCCGAGCTCGACACCGCGCTGGGCACGGTCGTTCGCTTCACTCGCGGCGCGGTCAGCTACACGGTGCTCGGATCGGTCGCTCCCTACGCCGCTGATCAGGCGGCGCGGGCGCTCGCTCCGTGAGCGCAGCGCCGCCAGACGCGGCCTCTGACGGCCCGGTGACGGGGGCGGGCGACCCGCCGCCGGCCGGGCCGCCGCCGATCGAGGTGCGCGGCCTGGTGAAGCGCTACGGCGAGCTGACGGCGGTCGGGGGGGTCGACCTCACCGTCCGCACCGGGGACGTGTACGGATATCTCGGACCCAACGGCGCCGGCAAGACGACGTCGTTGCGGATGATGCTCGGCCTCATCCGCCCCACGGCCGGAACGGTGCGGCTGTTCGGGCGCGACCCGATGGAGAGCGTGCGGGCGCTCGAGGGAGTCGCCGGATTCGTCGAGGCGCCGACGTTCTACCCGTACCTCAACGCCCGCCGGAACCTGGAGATGCTCGCCGCCTATGACGGCGGCGGGGCGAGTGAGCGCATCGATCAGGCGCTCGAGACGGTCGAGCTGACCGGCCGCCAGCGCGACCGTGTCGGTGGGTTCTCCCACGGGATGCGGCAGCGGCTCGGCATCGCCGCCGCGCTGTTGCGCGATCCCAAGCTGCTGCTGCTCGACGAGCCGGCGACTGGCCTGGACCCGGCCGGCATGCGCGACATGCGGCTGCTCATCCACCGCCTGGCCGGCCAGGGAATGACCGTGCTGCTGTCCAGCCACCTGCTCGGCGAGATCGAGGACGTCTGCAACCGAGTGGCCATCGTCCGCTCGGGAAAGATCGTCTACGAGGGGGACATCGCCGCGCTCAAGCGTGGGGCCGGCACTCGCTACTGGCTCAGCACCACCGACGACGACCGCGCGCTGTCGGTGTGCCGGGCGCAGCCGGGCATCGATGACGTGCGGGTCGAGAGCGGGCGCATCTCGTTCACCGCCGACGAGTCCGCCGTCGGGGGACTGTCCCAGGCGCTGGTCGAGTCCGGCGCGCTCATCCACGCGATGGCGCCCCAGACGGTGACGCTCGAGGACCTGTTCTTCTCCTACACCGAGGGCGACGGCCCGATCGAGGCGGGCGGGGCGGGCTCGGCCGGCCCGGCGCCGCCCGGCCAGCCGGCGTCGGCGGCGCGCTGATGCCCGGCGTCGGCACCGTCTATCGCTGGGAGCTGTTCAAGCTCCGCCATCAGAAGCGCACGTACATCGGGCTCGGTGCCGCGATCATCGTCCCGGTCCTGTTCGTGCTGGCGATCCACCTGCGCCATCATCACGACCGGGGCGGCTTCGCGTTTGCCGATTACCTCGATCGCAGCGGGCTGGCCGTGCCACTCGTGATCCTGCTGTTCGGGGCGGTGTGGATGTTCCCGCTCATCACCGCGCTCGTCGCCGGCGACATCTTCGCCTCCGAGGACCACAACGGCACGCTGAAGACGATCTTCACCCGCTCGCTGGAGCGGTGGCAGCTGTTCGCCGGCAAGGCCTTGGCCGCGACGACGTACGCGGTGACCGCGATCTTCCTGTGCGGGACGGTGGGGGTGGTGGCCGGCAGCCTCCAGTCGGGCTTCAACTCACTGCAGAGCCTGTCGGGGACGATCGTGTCCGCGCCCAAGGGCCTGGAGCTCGTCTACGTCAGCCTGCTCATCTATCTCATCCCGATCGCCGCCATCGTCTGCATCGGCCTGCTGCTGTCATCGCTGACGCGCAACAGCGCCGCGGCCGTCGTCGGCACCCTGATGGTGTCGCTGCTCATTCAGCTGATCGGCGTGCTGCCGGGCCTGGGCAGCCTCCAGCCCTACCTGCTCAGCACCCAGTTCAACGCCTGGCAGGGACTGCTGCGCACGCCGATCGACTGGTCTCCGATCATCCAAGCGGCATGGGTGTGCGCGCTGTACGGGATTCCGGCGATCGGCGGGGCGTTCCTCATCTTCGTCCGGCGCGACGTGGCAGGCGGCTGAGACCCGGCGTCGCGGGCGGGTGGGTGTGAGCCGATGACCGACCGCGATCAGGAGCGCGTGCTGGTGGTGGACGACGACCCCCCGCTGCAGCGGATGCTCACGCGCACCCTGGCCGCCGAGGGGTTCGCGGTGACGGTCGCCGGGGACGGGGGCAGCGCGCTGGTGGCGGCCGAGCGATTCGCCCCCGACGTCATCGTGCTCGACGTGGCGATGCCGACGCTCGACGGGCTGGCGGTGTGCCGCCGGCTGCGCGGCAAGGGCTTGCCGACGCCGATCCTGATGCTCACTGCGCGCGACGCGGTGGCCGACCGGGTCGCCGGCCTGGAGGCCGGGGCCGACGACTATCTCGTCAAGCCGTTCGCGGTGGCGGAGCTGATCGCCCGGGTGCGCGCGCTGACGCGCCGCGGCAAGCCGTCGGACACGCTGCTGGCCTATGCCGATGTGACGCTCGAGCTCTGTGGTCGGATCGCCACCCGTGGGGGGCGCCAGCTCGAGCTGACCGGCCGCGAGGCGGCGCTGCTGGAGCTGCTGTTGCGCGAGACCGGCAACGTTGTCACCCGCGAGCGGGCGTTGGACGAGATCTGGGACCACGCCGCGGAGCCCAACGTCGTGGACCGTTACATCACGCGACTTCGGCGCAAGCTGGGCGACCCGCCGCTGATCAAGACGCTGCGAGGCACGGGGTTCGTGCTGCGCGCGTGAATCCGCTGTCCCGGGGGGGCAGGCGCTGCTCAGCGGGTGTCGAGCAGATCGCAGACGCCCGCTTCGGACATCGGCGCGCTGATCAGGAAGCCCTGGGCGCCGTCGCAGCCGAGCTCACGCAGCTGGGCGAGCTGGGCATCGGTCTCGACGCCCTCGGCAACGACGCTCAACCCCAGGGTGTGGCCGAGCTCGACGGCGGCCCCGACGGTCTCGACTGCCCCGTTGCCCTCGCCGAGCCGGGACACGAGCGTTTGGTCGATCTTGAGGATGTGCACCGGCAGCTGGGACAGGTTGACCGACGACGAGATGGCGGTTCCGAAGTCGTCGATCGCCAGCTTGACGCCCA
>DATCFW010000491.1:0-12531 GCA_036509295.1 Solirubrobacteraceae bacterium
GGCGATGGGCGTCGGCGACGTGCGCCTCACCGGTGGCGAGCCCCTCGTCCGGCGCGACTTCCCGGTGCTCGCCCGGATGCTCGCTGAGATCGAGGACGTCCGCGAGCTGTCGGTCACCACCAACGGCTTTCTCCTCCCGCGCGACGCCGAGCGGCTCGTGCGCGCGGGGATCGACCGGTTCAACGTGTCCGTCGACTCGCTCCAGCGCGATCGCTTCTACGAGCTGACCCGGCGCGACGCGCTCGATCAGGTGCTCGCAGGCCTCGAGATCCTCGCCGCCTTCCCCGAGGCGCACCCGATCAAGGTCAACGCCGTGGCGATCCGCGGGTTTACCGAGGAGGAGGTGATCCCGTTCGCGGAGCTGGCGCGGCGCACCCCTTACGAGATCCGCTTCATCGAGTTCATGCCGCTTGACGCCGATCACAAGTGGGAGCGCAGCAAGGTGCTCAGCGGAGACGAGATCCGCGCCGCGGTCGAGGCCGTGTACCCGCTCACGCCCGCTCCCCGCGAGCCCAGCGCCACGGCGCGCATCTACCACTTCGCCGATGGCCAGGGCAAGATCGGCTTCATCAACCCCGTCTCCGAGCCGTTCTGCGCGGATTGCAACCGGGTCCGCCTCACCGCCGACGGACGGCTGCGCACCTGCCTGTTCTCACTCAACGAGACCGACCTGCGCGGCCCGCTGCGTACCGGCGCCTCCGACCGCGAGCTCGAGCAGATCATCCGTGACGCGGTGTGGCGCAAGGAGCTCAAGCACCACGTCGGCGAGCCGGGCTTCGTCCAGCCCGCGCGCAGCATGTCCGCCATCGGTGGCTGACCCGGCATCGCGAACGCGAACACGAACTAGGGCGAAGCGACTGGGGGTCCCGGTGATGGCGGTGGCGCTCATGAAGCTCTCTGAAGATCGCCGACCGGAGCCTCGTCGAGGAAAAACAGCTCGCACGCCACGCCGGGGGTCGTCTGGTTTGCGCTCAGGAATGCGACCACTCGCCGCTGGGTCAGACGCTCGATCGCGGCGGTGAACTCATCCTCGGTATCGGTCTGAAACGCGACGCGGCCATCGATCACCTCGCCGCGCGCCCCCCCGGCGACCAGGGCGTCCTCGTCCTCGGTGAGGATGCGCTCCAGCACGCAGACCACGATCTTGTCGTTGATGTAGGTGGTCGCGATCGTGCGATCGTGGTGGTAGAACGCCTCGTAGAGCTCCACCATCGCCGCGGAGATCGCTCTCGGCAGCTGGGATCCTTCGGCGGCCGCGTCAGTGGCGTTCATGCGGTGCAGCCGCGATGCGCGAGCGGACGAAAGGTGTGGACGACGCTCATGCGCCCGCCGCCGGGAGCATCCAGCCGACCACGACGACGTAATAGGCGGCCGTGGCAATAATCACCAGCGCGTGAAACACCTCGTGAAAGCCGAACGTGCCCGGCCACGGGTCTGGACGCTGCCGCGCGTACACGATCGCCCCCGCGGAGTACACCACGCCGCCGCCGACCACCAGGAGCAGTGGGGTGAGCCGCAGGGCGGCGACCAGCTGGGGTATCGCGATCACCGCCACCCATCCAAGCGCGAGGTAGCTGCCGGCCACGACAGCGCGCGGCGCCTCGATCCACCCCATCGAGAACGCGACCCCGGCGACGGCGCCCAGCCAGGCAAGGGCCAGCACCACCCAGGCGAGCGATCCGTGCAGTACCACGAGCGCGATCGGGGTGTAGCTGGCCGCGATGAAGACGAAGATGGTGCTGTGATCGATGCGTCGCAGCAACGGCTTGAACCGCGCGGGACCGCGCCAGCGGTGATATAGCGCGCTGGCGCCGAACAACGCGACCAGGCCGACACCGTAGATCGCGACCGCGACCGACGCACGACCGGTCGGAGCGAGCACGACAACGACGACCGCAGCCACGAGCGACACGTAGAACGCCGCCGCGTGCGAGACGCCTCGCAGACGCGGGACGAGCAGCTCCGTAGATCGGACCGTCATCACATGACGCTCAGCGGTCACGCGGCACGATCGCTCGGTGAGCGCGGAACGCCCGGCGTGGCGGACGGGTCAGGCGGGTCGGGGTCGACGAGCTCCAGTGTCCTGCTGACGTTGGTCAGCACGAACACGCGGTCAGCCGGCGACGGGCCGCGGATCAGTTGCAGGCGGCCGCCTGACTGGCTGGCGCGGTGGCTGGCGTCGACGAGCACGCGGATACCCGAGCAGTCCATGAAGGTGAGCTGGCGCAGGTCCAACACGATCTGCCGAGCGCTGAGCGCTGCTTCGCTCAGCGTCTGTGCGAGTTGTGGGGAGGTGGCGATATCGAGCTCACCAGCGACGCGAATGCACGCCGAATCCTTGTTGCGTTCGCCGAAGGCGCAATGAAGGATCGGGCTCTCCGAGCCCGCTGGACCGACTACCGGTGCTGGGACAACTGATGGGCGGTGCACACGAACCTCCGAGAACGATGAATACCTCGGAAGTCAGGGCGCGTTGCCGGCCAAACCCGAGCCGACCTCAAGATATGCCCTCCGCGATCGATTCTACTCGCCGAGCAAGCGATCGGGGGCCGCTGCTGCTTTACGCGTGAGAACCCCCGCGGAGCAAGCACACCACCGACGCAATTTCCGCCCGCGCGGCCCAGACGGCTCCCGGCCCTCTTCCCGGACTCTTATCTGGGTTAACCGGAACGCAAGCTTTCTCAGCGATCATCCGGATTCCAGATGCTGCTGCTGATGCTGTTTGCGCTGGTCGCGGGCGCGGGCACCGCGATCACCCCCTGCGTGCTCCCGGTCCTCCCGGCGCTGCTGTCAGCCAGCGCCGCTGGCGGCCGGCGGCGACCATTGGGCATCGTGCTCGGGCTCGCGATCACGTTCACGATCGCGATCGTCGCGCTGGGCCAGCTGGTCACGGGCGTCGGGCTGGCGGCGGGGGCGGCCCGCACGCTGGCGATCGTCGTGCTGCTGCTGTTCGGTGTCGTCCTCCTCATCCCCGAGCTCGCCGAGCGGGTGGAGGCGCCACTGTCGCGGCTGGCCCGATTCGGTCCCCGCACCCGGGGCGACGGCTTCTGGTCGGGTCTCGGGGTCGGGGGGGCGCTCGGCTTCGTGTGCGCGCCGTGCGCCGGGCCGATCCTCGCCGCCGTCATCTCGGTGAGCGCATCGGGCGGCGCGACGGCGCAGGTCGTCGCCGTCGCGCTGGCCTATGCCGTCGGCCTGAGCGCGATGATGCTGCTCTATGCCCTCGGCGGCCGCGCGGTGCTCGACCGGGTCCGGCGGCGGGCGCGCGGGCACGTCGTGGAGCGGACGCTCGGAGTCGTGCTGCTCGCCACCGGCGTTCTCATGCTCACCAACCTCGATGTCCGCTTCGAGGAGGCGCTGGCCAAGGACTCGAGCCTGCCGGCCTTCCTCGTCGACCCGACGCGGGCGCTGGAGAACTCGGGCGCGGTCCAGAACCGCCTCGCGTCGCTGCGTCCGGCATCCCGGTTCGCCGCGCGCCAGGACAAGCAGGCGTCGATCACCCCCGTTGCCGAGCGCGTCGGCGTGGCGATCCCCGGGGTCACCACTCCGTCGCTGCCCAAGCTCGGCCCGGCCCCCGCGTTCACCGACAACCAGCGGTGGTTCAACACGCCCGGGGGCAGCCCGCTGACGCTCGCCGGCCTGCACGGGCACGTCGTACTGGTGGACTTCTGGACCTACACGTGCATCAACTGCATCCGCACGCTGCCGTTCCTCAAGGGCCTGTACGCGACCTACCACAAGTACGGGCTGGAGATCGTGGGCGTCGAGACACCGGAGTTCACGTTCGAGCAGGAGGCCGCCAACGTCCAGCAGGCGATCAGCTCCGAGGGGCTGCGCTATCCGGTCGTCCAGGACAACCGCTACGGCACCTGGAACGCGTACCAGAACCAGTACTGGCCGGCCGAGTATCTGATTGATGCCAGCGGGCAGGTGCGCCACACCCAGTTCGGCGAGGGCGATTACAAGCAGGACGAGGCGGCGGTGCGCGAGCTGCTCTACGACGCCGGCGCGCGCCACCTGCCGCCGCCGATGACTGCCCACGCCCTCACGCCGTCGGCGAACCTCGAGACCCCTGAGACCTATCTCAACCCGCAGCGCGCTCAGGGCTTCGCCCAGGCGCTGCACAGCAGCCAGCACTTCTATCCCGGCGTCATCTCGCCCATCCTCAACGAGTTCGGGCTCCACGGCTACTGGAACGTGTCCTCGCAGTCGGTGACCGCGACCAAGAGCGGCGATACGATCACCGGCCGTTTCCAGGCTGCCCACGTGTACCTGGTGATGACGTCGGCGGACAATAAGCCCCGCACGGCGACGGTGCTGATCAACGGCCAGCCGATCACCGCCGCCCAATCGGGGGCGGACGTTCACCAGGGGCGGGTCACCGTTGCCGGCCAGCGGCTGTACTCGCTCGTCTCGCTCCCCCGCGACGAGGCCCAGACGATCACGATCGGCATCCCGCCCGGGGTCAGCGCCTACGACTTCACCTTCGGATAGTCGCGCGACGATCGTCGCCGGCGGGGCCCGATGCGTCGGCGCGCTGGGGGAGTCCTCGGCACCGCGTCCTATCATCAACGCGATGGAGGGCTCGACTGAGGTCCGCAGCTGGTTGCGGTGCTACCGCTGCTGGTCTCAAAACCTCGAAGTGCAAGTGCACTACGAAGGCATCCATCGCATCGACCCGGAGACCGGGGAGCGCGGCGAAGTCGTCGACGAGATGCAGGAGGCCGTCGTCCAGTGCCTTGAGTGCATGCACGATCAACCGCATCTGGGCTTCCACAACGGCCGGGTGGAGCCGATCGAGGACCGCTGGGAGCGGATGATCGCCGGGACGCCGTGGGTGGCGTCGTGCACGGTCACCGTCGACGCCGACGACGTCGAGACGTGCTCGGGCCCCGAGGCCGGAGACGCGCTCTCCTACGCCGCCTTCGGCGATCACGGGACCCGCGAGTTCTTCACCCATGTCCGCTTCCACAAGCACGACGAGGACCGGATCGTCGTCCACCTGCTCGTCGAGCTGTACTCGCGCTCGCCCGAGGAGGCCACCGAGGTGCTCGAGGAGGCGGCCCGCGGCACGCTGGCGATCACCTCGCTGGCCGAGGAATCCCGGCCGCCGGCGGCCACCGGCGACGACCAGCACTAGCCCCGGGCGGCGGCCTCCACCGTCTCGGCTGCCGACGCGGTCCCGGGCGCTCGCGCCTGACGGCGCTCCCTTCGCCGCGCGCGCCAGACCCACGCCTCCCCCACGATCAGCGCCAGCGCGACGGGCACCGTCGCCGGCAGCTCGTTGAGAACGAAGAACAGCAGATCGAACAGCCCCGCCAGCACGAGCGTGAGCAGCGCCATCGACCCCTGGCGCCGCGCCTCGCGGGCGAGCACCGCGCCGAGCAGGCCGGCGACGAACAGGTCGCCGTAGCCCAGGGAGACGGTCCCGAATAGTTCGCTCTGGAGCTGCGGCAGCCCACTCCCCGGCAGCGGCGCCGCAGCGATCAGGGAGTTGTTGGGCGCCTGGAGCAGATCGGAGAGCACCAACCACACATCGGCGGCGCACATGGCGATGATGCCCAGCTTCATCCACCCTGGCGGGGTGACCGCTCCCAGCAGCACCCCGAGCGTGACGCAACTCAGTGCGGCCAACAGCGCCGCGGCGCCCTCCCCCCACAACGTCGTCCGAGACGCCCACGCAAGCGCGAACAGCGGCACGGCCAACAGCGCCAGCCACGGCTGCGATCCACGCATCGCCCAGCCGAGCGCGGCCGCCGCCAGCAGCGGAACCGCGATCAGCGCCAGCCAGGTCAGCCCGGTCGCGGTGCCCGACATGTACCGGATGGCGAAGATCACCCCGATGATCGACCCGATCGGGATGACCGCCCAGGCCGGGCCCGACAGACGCTGAATCCACGGGATCGCGGGTGGGCGCCGCGGGGCCGCGACGACGCTCGCCTGCAGGACGAGCACCGCCGCGTCCGACGGGATGAAGCCGAGCGTCATGACTCTGAGGGTACGCAGCGCGCACCCCCGGGGGCGAAGGGTTTGCGAAGACCGGTGTGGTCCGCGCTACTGGGTCAGGCGCTGCTCGAGCGCCGCGAGCTGCTCGTGCAGCTCGGCCGGGAGCTTGTCCCCGAACTCGGCGTAGTGCTCCTTGATCTGCGGCAGCTGCGCCATCCAGCCCTCGGCGTCGACCTCGAGCAGCTTGGCCATCGTCTCCTCGGAGACATCGAGGCCCTGGGTGTCGATTCCGCCTTCGCCGAGCGGCGGCACAAGGCCGATCGGGGTGTCATCGGCCTTGGTCTCGCCGGTGACGCGGCCGAAGATCCATGCCAGCACGCGGGAGTTCTCCCCGAAGCCTGGCCACATGAACTTGCCGTTGTCGTCCTTGCGGAACCAGTTGACGCAGAAGACCCGCGGCATCTTGGCGCCGTCACGCTTGGCCACCTGGAGCCAGTGGGTGAAGTAGTCGCCCATGTGGTAGCCGCAGAACGGCAGCATCGCCATCGGATCGAAGCGGAGGTCCCCGACCTGGCCGGCCTGCGCGGCGGTCGTCTCCGACGACATGATCGAGCCCATGAACGTCCCGTGCTCCCAGTCGCGGGCCTCGTGGACGAGCGGGACGATCGAGGCGCGGCGGCCGCCGAACATGATCGCCGCGATCGGAACCCCGCTGGGATCCTCCCAGTCGTCGGCCATCGACGGCGCCTGGGCGGCGGGCACGGTGAAGCGGGCGTTGGGATGAGCCGCCGGCGTGTCGGACTCGGGCGTCCAGTCGTTGCCGCGCCAGTCGATCGCATGCGCGGGCGGCTCGCCGGTCATCCCCTCCCACCAGATGTCACCGTCGTCGGTCTTGGCACAGTTGGTGAACACCGTGTTTCGACTCACCATGTCGACCGCGTTCGGGTTTGTGCGGGCACCAGTGCCCGGAGCCACCCCGAAGAATCCGGCCTCGGGGTTGACGGCGTACAGCTGGCCGTCCTTGCCGAACTTCATCCAGGCGATGTCGTCGCCGATCGTCTCGACCTTCCAGCCGGGAAGGGTCGGGATGACCATCGCTAGGTTCGTCTTGCCGCAGGCGCTGGGGAACGCGCCGGCGATGTACTTCGTCTCGCCCTCCGGGGAGGTGACCTTGACGATCAGCATGTGTTCGGCCATCCACCCCTCGTCGCGGGCCATGACCGACGCGATGCGCAGCGCGAAGCATTTCTTGCCGAGTAGCGCGTTGCCGCCGTAGCCCGATCCGAACGACCAGATCTCCCGGGTCTCGGGATAGTGGACGATGTACTTGTTGTCGCCGTTGCACGGCCAGGGGACGTCGGCGGCGCCATCGAGCAGCGGCGCGCCGACGGAGTGCACGCACGGGACGAAATCTCCCTCAGCGCCGAGCACGTCGAGCGCGGGCTGGCCCATCCGGGTCATCACCCGCATCGACACGGCCACGTACGGCGAATCGGTGAGCTCGACCCCGATGTAGGAGATCGGCGAGCCGAGCGGGCCCATCGAGAACGGCACGACGTACATCGTGCGACCGCGCATGCTCCCCTTGAACAGATCCCCTAGCAGCTCGCGCATCTCGGCCGGGTCTCGCCAGTGGTTGGTGGGACCGGCATCCTGCTCGCGCTGCGAGCAGATGAACGTCCGGTCCTCGACGCGGGCCACGTCCGCCGGGTCCGAGAGCGCCAGGTAGGAGCTCGGCCGCTTGGCATCTGACAGCCGCTCAAACGTCCCCGCGTCGATCAGCGTCTGCGCCAGGAGCTCGTACTCGTCGACCGAGCCATCGCACCAGTAGACGTCATCGGGCTGGGTCAGCGCCGCCACGTCCTCGACCCACGCATGCAGCCCGGAATGATTGGTGGTTGCTTGACGCTTCGGTGCGGTATGAGCCATGGGCTGGGGCACTCCTTAAAGGGGATCGGCGTGGCCGACGAAGGCTACCCGGGCGGCACACAAAGTGCTCACAAACTATAAAAACGGCGGCAGGTGCAGGCTTTTTCCGCCGTCCCGTCGGCGTCTCCGCTAGCCCGGCTGTTTGCGCGGGACGAGCACGAGCCGCTTGAACTCGGCCACCAGGACGCCGTCCTGGTTGAGCACGCGGGTGTGAACACGAACGGTGCCCCGGTCCGGCTTGGACTTGGACTCCTTGACCTCGAGCACCTCGGACTCGCAGAACAGCGTGTCACCGTGGAACACCGGCGCCGGATGGCTGAGCTCCTCGGTGGCCAGGTTGGCGATCGCCTTGCCGCTCACGTCGGAGACGCTCATCCCGAGCGCCAGCGAGTAGACCAGCGGACCGACCACGACGTTGCGCCCCTGCTGGGACTGCTTGGCGTACACGTCGTTGAGGTGCAGCGGGTGGTGGTTCATGGTGATCAGGCAGAACAGGTGGTCATCGGACTCGGTCACGGTCTTGGCCGGCCAGTGCTTGTACACGGCGCCGACTTCAAACTCCTCGAGGTAGCGGCCGTACGGGTGAGCGCCACTCGCCTCCCGCGCCGCCTGATCGGTTTGCACTTCGGGCATGTTCAGAACTCCTGGGTCGGTTTTGGACCCAAGAGCATGCCATTCGCCCGCTACCGATAGCGTTGGGGCGCAATCGACCAGGAGACCTCCCCCGTGCGAAACCCCCGCGATTTCGGAAAGCCGCTGGCCATCGGCGCGCCTGACCCGATCCTCGAGATCCCGTTCAAACCATCGCGGATGATCCATTTCCTGGACTTCTCCAACGAGAAGATGGTGGCCAAGGTTCCAGACATCGCGCCGACGGTCGACATCCTGCTCGGCAATCTCGAGGACGCCGTGCCCGTTGACCGCAAGCAGGCGGCGCTCGACGGCCTGGTCAAGGTCGGCAGGGAGGTCGACCTCGCCGGCACCGCGCTGTGGACGCGGGTCAACAGCCTGGAGTCGCCGTGGATCCTCGACGAGCTCACCACCCTGGTCACCGAGATCGGTGACACCCTCGAGGTCGTGATGGTGCCCAAGGTCGAGGGGCCGTGGGACATCCACTACGTCGACCGGCTCCTGGCCCAGCTCGAGGCCAAGGCCGGGGTGAGACGTCCGATCCTTATCCATGCGCTGCTCGAGACGAGCCTCGGCGTCGTCAACCTCGAGGAGATCGCCACCGCCAGCCCGCGCATGCAGGGCATGAGCTTCGGTCCCGCCGATCTGGCGGCCAATCGCCGGATGAAGACGACGCGGGTCGGGGGCGGCCATCCGGGCTACCGGGTCATCAACGATCCTGACGCCGAAAACGCCGACGCTCCGCGCGCGAGTGCCCAGCAGGACCTGTGGCACTACTCGATCGCCCGCATGGTCGACGCCTGCACCTCCGCCGGGATCCTCCCCTTCTACGGCCCCTTCGGGGACATTCGCGACACGCTCGGCTGCGAGACGCAGTTCCGCGCCGCCTTCCTGCTCGGCTGCGTCGGCGCCTGGTCGCTACACCCGGTCCAGATCGACATCGCCAAGCAGGTGTTCAGCCCCGAGCCCGACGAGGTCCGGTTCGCCAAGAAGGTGCTCGAGGCGATCCCCGACGGCCGTGGCGTGCACATGATCGACGGCAAGATGCAGGACGACGCCACCTGGAAGCAGTGCAAGGTGATGGTCGAGCTGGCCGAGATGCTCGCCGAGAAAGATCCCGAGCTGGCCGAGGCGTACGGGTTCGCCGGCGCCGCGGCGTAGGCTCGGCGGATGCGAATCTCGGCCAAAGCCGACTATGCGGTGCGGGCCGTCGTCGAGCTGGCCGCAGCCGAGGGCGAGAAGCCGATCAAGGCCGAGCGGGTGGCCACCGCCCAGGAGATCCCGCTCAATTTCCTGGAGAACATCCTCGGCGAGCTGCGCCACGCCGGCATCGTCCGCAGCCACCGCGGAGCCGAGGGCGGCTTCCGCCTCGCCAAGCCGGCCACCGAGCTGACCGTCGCCGACGTCATCCGCGCGGTCGAGGGCCCGCTGGCCAGCGTCCGCGGTGGGCCGCCCGAGGACGCCCGCTACACCGGGGCGGCCGCCACGCTCCCGCAGGTGTGGATCGCCGTGCGAGCGAACCTGCGCCGCGTCGTCGAGCACGTCACGATCGCGGACATCGCCAGCGCCAAGCTCCCGAAATCAATCGAGAAGCTGACCCAGGACCCCGGCGCCTGGGTCACCCGCTGAGCCGCCGGCGAGCGACGCCGGGACGGGGACGCCGGCCGGCGGCCGGGCGTAGACGACGTCGCCGCGCACCAGTTCGAGCTCCTCGGCCTGAGCGCGGGTGAGCTGGGCCCGGGCTTCGGCGCCGTCGCGGAGCTCGAGCTCGACCCGCACCTCGAAGCCGAGGTGGACCACGCGCTTGACCCTCGCCTCGATCCGCTCCTCGCCCGGCTCGAGCACGATCGAGACGTCGTGGGGCCGGACGAGCCGGTCGCCGAGCCGGCTGACCGGACCGACGAAGCCCATCACGAACTCGGTCGCCGGCCGGTCGTAGATTTCGCGCGGGCCGCCGACCTGCTCGATCCGCCCCGAGTTCATCACCGCGATCCGATCGGAGATCTCCATCGCCTCCTCCTGGTCGTGAGTGACGAGCACCGTGGTCACGTGCTGCTCGTCGTGCAGGCGGCGCAGCCAGGCGCGCAGCTCGGCGCGGACCGTGGCGTCGAGCGCACCGAATGGCTCATCGAGCAGCAGCACCCTGGGCTGCACGGCGAGCGCCCGGGCCAGCGCCATCCGCTGCCGCTGGCCCCCCGAGAGCTGCGACGGCCGCTGCTGCGCCCACTTGGTGAGGCCGACGAGCTTGAGCAGCTCGTCGACGCGTTCGGCGATCTCGGCCTTGGGCCGCTTGCGGATCTGCAGTCCGAAGGCCACGTTGTTGCGGACGGTCATATGGGTGAACGCGGCGTAGTGCTGGAAGACGAAGCCGATCCCGCGCTTCTGCGGGATGACACCACTCACGTCGGTCCCGTCGATCAGGATCGCCCCGGTGTCAGGGGTCTCCAGCCCGGCGATGATCCGCAGCAGCGTGGACTTCCCCGACCCGCTCGGCCCCAGCAGCGCGGTGAGCGACCCTTCCGGGACCTCCAACGAGACGTCCTGCAGCGCGGTGAAATCACCGAAGTGCTTCGAGATGGCGGTGATGTCGATCCTCATGTGGGTTGACGCCTCCCAGGGGCGAGCAGGGACATGGCCAGCAGCACGACGAGGGACATGACGGCGAGCTCGGTGGCCGCCGCGTAGGCGCCGGTGACCGAGCCGGCGCCAATCTGCGAATCGCGCTGGTAGACGAGCAGGGGCAGGGTCAGGGTCTGACCCGCGACGAGCGCGGAAACGACCAGCACTGCGCCGATCTCCCCGAGCGCCCGGGCGGTGGAGAGGACGACGCCGTAGGCGACGCCCCAGCGAATCGAGGGCAGCGTGACCCGCCAGAACGTCTGCCAGCCCGACGCCCCGAGGGTGGCCGCGGCCTGCTCCTGCTCGTCACCGATCTCCGCCAGCACCGGCGCCACCTCGTACACAACGAACGGCAGGGACACGAACACCGTGGCCAGCGCCATGCCGGGCCAGTTGAAGATGATCTGGATCCCGTGGTCAGCGAACCACGTGCCGAACCAGCCGTGGATGCCGTTCACGAGGGTGAGGGCGAGACCGACGATCACCGGCGAGACGAGGAACGGCAGATCGATGAACGCGTCGAGCAGCGCCGCCGCCCGGCCGCGCCGGCGAACGAGGGAGATCGCGCAGACGATCCCGAACACGGTGTTGAGCGGCACCGCGATCGCCGCCAGCGTCACCGACAGCCAGAACGCGCTCGCCGCCGCCGGGGTGGTCATCCAGCCCCAGGCGACGCCGAACCCGTGCTCAAACGTCTTGGCGAACACCACCCCGACCGGCAGCAGCAGCAGGAGCAGCAGGTACACGAGCGCGACGGCGCGCAGCGACAGCCTGGCGCGGCGACTAATGAGCAACCCGGCCTCCCAGCCTGCGCATGACGACGAGCACGATCAGCGACAGCACGATCAACACCAGCGAGAGGGACGCGGCCTGCGGGGCGTCGAACTCGATGTCGGCGAAGATGACGATGCTGGCGATCTGAACCTTGCCGACGATCAGCACCAGCGAGCCGATCTCCCCCACCGAGCGGGCGAACGCGAGCGCCGCCCCCGACAGGATCGCCGGGGTCAGCGCCGGCAACACCACTCGCCGGAAGATGGTCGCGTTGGTGGCCCCCAACGACGCGGCGGCCTCTTCCACCTCCTGGTCGATCTCGAGCAGCACCGGCTGGACCGAGCGAACGACGAACGGCAGGGTGACGAACAGCAGCGCCACCAGCACGATCGCCCGGGTATAGGCCAGATGCAGTCCAAACGGGCTGTCGGGCCCGTAGAGGGCGAGCAGCGTCAGTCCGGCCACGACGGTCGGCAGCGCGAACGGCAGGTCGATCAGGGCGTTGATGATCCGCTTGCCCGGGAACTGATCGCGCACGAGCACCCAGGCGACGATCGTGCCCATCATCGCGCCGACCACCGCGACCACCACCGAGACGACGAGGGTGATGGCGAGCGCCTTCAGCGCCAGGGTGTT
>DATCFW010000492.1:0-3934 GCA_036509295.1 Solirubrobacteraceae bacterium
GCTCACGTCAAGCCTACTCCACGGTAGATCGGACGCGGCGCCCTTCTCGCATCCAGTCCAGTAGCGTTCAGGGTGGTCGCCTCGATGCCCTGGGATTTCGCCACCGAACCGGAGTTCGAACGCCAGCTGGAATGGATGCGCGCGTTCGTGCGCGAACAGGTGTGGCCGCTGGAGACGCTCATGGACGAGCTCGGCTGGGACGGGCTGCGCCGGGCCGCCAAGCCCCTTCAGGATCAGGTCCGCGCCAAGGGGCTGTGGGCCGCCCACCTCGACCCCGAGCTCGGTGGGCAGGGGTTCGGGCAGGTCAAGCTCGGACTGATGCACGAGATCCTCGGCTCGAGCCCGATCGCCCCGCTGATGTTCGGCAACGCCGCCCCGGACTCGGGCAACTCCGAGGTCCTGGCGATGGACGGAACCGCCGAGCAGAAGGATCGCTATCTGCATCCGCTGCTCGCCGGCGACCTGAAGTCGGCGTTTAGCATGACCGAGCCCGACAGCGCCGGCTCGGATCCGACCCTGCTGCGCACGCGCGCCGTCCGCGACGGCGACGACTGGGTGATCACCGGCCACAAGTGGTTCTCCACCAACGGCTCGATCGCGGACTTCCTGATCGTGATGGCGGTCACCGATCCGGATGCCCGGCCCCACAACCGGGCGTCGATGTTCATCGTCGACGCCGACGCGCCGGGGGTCAACATCGTCCGCGACGTGGCGACGATGGAGCACCCGTGGGAGAGCTTCGCGCGGTACGGCAACCACGCCGAGATCCGCTACGACCAGGTCCGGGTGCCCGGCAGCGCGCTGCTCGGCGCCGAGGGCGCCGGCTTCCTGATCGCCCAGCAGCGGCTGTACCCGGGCCGGATCCACCACTGCATGCGTTGGCTGGGCGTCGCCCGCCGGGCGTTCGACATGCTCTGCGAGCGGTCGGTCTACCGCTACGCCCACGGCACGACGCTCGGCAACCACGGGACGGTCCAGAACTGGATTGCCGACTCCGAGGCCGAGATGACGGCCGCGCGGCTGATGACGCTGCACGCCGCCTGGAAGATGGACACGGAGGGCGTGATGGCGGCGCGCAAGGAGATCGCGATGATCAAGTTTTACGGGGCCAAGGTCCTGCACGATGTGGTGGACCGCGCGCTCCAGGTCCACGGTGGCCTCGGCTACTCGACCGACCTGCCGCTGGAGGCGATGTACCGCTACGCGCGCGCCGCCCGGATCTACGACGGGCCCGACGAGGTCCACCGGGCCTCGGTGGCCCGTCAGGTGCTGCGCGGCTACGACCCACCGGCCGACGACGTGCCATCGGAGTTCATTCCGGCCCGCCGCGAGGCGGCCCGTCGGCAGTTCGCGCAGCTGCTCGAGACCGTCACCGCGAACGACTGACCGGCCTCGCCCCGCCCGCTCTCCCGCCGGGCTCCTACACTCGTGGGCGTGAGCAGCTCGATCCCCGAGACAATTCTGCTGGCCGCTCCCCGCGGGTACTGCGCCGGCGTCGATCGCGCCGTGCAGACGGTGGAACGCGCGCTCGAGCTGTACGGAGCCCCCGTGTATGTCCGCAAGGAGATCGTGCACAACAAACATGTCGTCGAGCAGTTGAGGGCCCGCGGGGCGGTGTTCGTGGACTCCGAGACCGAGGTGCCGACCGGCGCCACCGTCGTCTTCTCCGCCCATGGGGTGGCCCCCGACGTGCACACCACCGCGGCGCGGCGCGGCCTGCACACCATCGACGCCACCTGCCCGCTCGTGACCAAGGTCCATCGCGAGGCGCTGAAGTTCGCCGCTGACGGCTACACGATCGTGCTCATCGGCCATGCCGGGCACGAGGAGGTAGAGGGCACCATGGGCGAGGCCCCCGACCACATCGTGCTGATCGAGGACGAGGCGGGAGTCGACGCGCTCGAGGTCGCCGACCCGGCCAAGGTGGCCTACATCTCGCAGACGACCCTGTCGGTCGACGAGACGCGCGCGATCATCGCCCGCCTGCGCGAGCGGTTCCCGGCCATCACCGGGCCGCGGACCGATGACATCTGCTACGCCACCACCAACCGCCAGGCGGCCGTCAAGCAGCTCGCCCAGCAGTCCGATCTGGTGCTCGTCATCGGGTCGCGCAACTCCTCGAACTCCAATCGCCTCGTCGAGGTGGCCCGCGAGCACGGCGCCGACTCCTATCTGATCGACAACGAGGGCCAGGTGCGCGAGGAATGGCTCGCGGGTAAACGCGTCGTCGGGATCACCTCCGGCGCCAGCGCCCCCGAGGACCTCGTCCAGCGCCTCGTCGAGTTCTTCCGTGGCCGCGGGACCGCCGACATTCGCGAGCTGGAGGTCGTCCAGGAGGACGTCCGGTTCATGCTGCCCAAGGTCATCCGGCAGGCGATGGCCGACGCCGCGTAGCTGACTCCGGCCGGCGCGGTGCGGACGCTCGTCGTCTCCGATCTGCACTTCGGCGCGCGCGGGCAGGCCGACGTGCTGCGCGACGACGCGGCACGGGCGCCGCTGCGGCGCGCGCTGGCCGAGTGCGATCGGCTCATCCTGCTCGGGGACTTGCTCGAGCTGCGCCACGGGCCGGTACGCGACGCGCTGACCGCGGCGCAGGCGCCGCTGCGGGAGATCGGCGCGGCGCTGCCTGCGGAGGCCGAGGTGGTGATCGTCGCCGGCAACCACGATCACCATCTGATCGCCGGGTGGGGCGAGCACCGGGCGCAGTCCGCGGCTCCGCCGCCGCTCGGGCTCGAGACCGCGGTCCAGTGGCGTCCGGATGACCCGCTGGCCCGCGTCGCCGAGCTGCTGGCGCCGGCCCGGGTTCGCGCCGCCTACCCCGGCGTCTGGCTGCGCGACGACGTCTACGCCACGCACGGGCACTACGTCGATCTCCATCTCACGGTGCCGACGATCGAACGTCTCGGAGCGGGCGCGATGGCGCGCGTCGTCGGACTGGACCGCGGCGGCCCCTGCCGCGCCGAGGACTACGAGGCTGCGCTGGTCCCGATGTATGAGTGGGTGCACGCGGTGGCCCAGCTCGCCGATCCCGAGCGCAGCGGCGTCCTGCACGGCGGCTCGGTGCGGGGCTGGCAGGCGCTCACCGGCCCACGCCGCCGGCGCGGGCTGCGCCGCCACGCGATGGCGCTCGGGTGGCCGGTGGCGGTCGCGGCGCTCAATCGGGCCGGGCTCGGACCGCTGCGATCCCAGCTGTCCGGGGCGGAGCTGCGCAGCGCCGGCCTGCGTGCGCTCGAGCAGGTCATCAACCGCCTCGGTGTCGACGCGCAGCACGTCATCTTCGGCCACACCCATCGCGCCGGGCCGCTGCCCGGCAACGATCCGGCGCAGTGGTGCACCGCGGCCGGAGTCCGGATGATCAACTCCGGGTGCTGGGTGCACGAGCCGGCCTTTCTCGGGCCCGACCCGGCGACGAGCCCGTACCGCCCGGGGTTCGCGGTGCGCGTGGACGACGACGAGCCGCCGCGGCTCGTCAACCTGCTCGACGACTGATCGGCGGCGCCCGGCCGCCTCCCGCCCGGGCCCCGTTGCGGCGCTAACGGCGGCTGTCGAGCGCGGGGTGGCGGTCTGCTGCACCTGCGAGGCGAATGAGCGTGCAGAACGTGGAAAACCTGCGTGCGCGGATCTGATTTTCCACCAGGCGGGCTGGTCGGCGGGCTGGGGCCGGGCTGGTAGGCGGCCTGGGAGGCGGGCTGGTAGGCGGGCTGGTAGGCGGGCTGGGAGCCGGGCTGGGAGGGTTGCGGGTGAGGGCGCGGCTGCGCGCCGCGCCGCGGTTCAGGCGGCGAGCCCGGGGGTGAAGCAGACGCCGTGGCAGGTGATGCCGGCACCGAGCTCGAGCGCCAGCTCGCCGACGGTGCTGCGGGGGTGGGAGACGAGCTCGTAGGCGCCCGGATGATCGACCGCGATCGCGCGCCCGTTGGCGACCACCTCGCCGGTG
>DATCFW010000493.1:0-6177 GCA_036509295.1 Solirubrobacteraceae bacterium
CGGCGCTGCGGCTGCCGCCACCGCCAAGACGGCGCGCGCCGCGGCCACCGACACCGCCCGGTCGGCGCGCGCGGGCGCCAAGGGAACCGTCACGGCGGCCGCCGCCGGTGCCAAGAACACCAGGACGAGCGCCAAGGCGGCATCCACCAAGACACGCCGCGCCAGCGGCGGCTCAGAGAGCATCGTGTCGGTCGCCGAGCAGCTCGCCAAGGGAACGATCAAGCCGCGCGACCTCGTCCTGCTCACCCGCAGTCGCATTCAGGAGACGCTCGACGACGCCGCCTCCCGTGGACGGGTGACTCGCAAGGACGCCAACGACCTCGTCTCCGAGCTGGTGAGCCGCGGCCGCTCGCAGGGTGACGACTTCATCGGCGAGGTCGAAGGGCTCCTGTCCCGTGGTCGCGCCGAGCTGGGCTCGGCGACCAAGCGGGCACGCAACACCGATCCCGTCGATCGCATCGTGCGCGGGGCCGACCGGGCCCGTCGGGCCGCCGGCGTCGGGCCGTCGTTCCCGATCCTGGGGTACGACGAGCTCAACGCGCCGCAGGTGCAGAGCCGGATCAAGGAGCTGCGCAAGCCGGAGCTGCGCAAGGTGCTCACCTACGAGCGCAAGCACGCCAACCGCAAGTCGGTGGTCGGCGCGCTCGAGAAGTCGCTGGCCTAACCGCACGACATCGCCAGGGCCGGGCGCGCTCGCGCCCGGCTCCGGAGGGTGACGGCGTGCTACTCATGTAAGGCGCATGTCCACCACCCCGACGCCCCAGACCCGGCCCCAGCGCGGCGACGAACTCGAGCTGACCATCGACACGCTCGCCTTCGGTGGCGCCGGTGTGGCGCGCACCGACGGCTATGTCGTGTTTGTGCCGGGCGCCATCCCCGGGGACCGCGTCCGTGCCGTGATCGGCAAGCGCAAGCGCGCCTACGCCGAGGCGCGCGTCACCGAGATCGTCGAACCGAGCCGGGAGCGCATCGCGCCCGTCGCCGACCATCCCGGCGCGCCGTGGCAGGTCCTGCCCTACGAGCGCCAGCTCGAGGTCAAGCAGGAGCAGGTGCTCGACGCGCTGCGACGGATCGGCAAGCTCGACGGATTCGCGCTGGAGCCGATCGTGCCGGCGGTGTCGCAGTGGCGCTATCGCAACAAGCTCGAGTACTCGTTCGGCACCGGACCGTCCGGCGAGCTGGTGTGTGGATTTCACGCGCCGGGTCGATGGGACGAGATCGTCGCCATCGAGGACTGCCTGCTCGCCTCGCAGCGCGCCAACGCGGCGCGCGAGCAGATCGTGAGCTGGTGTCGCGCCCAGGGCCTGACCGCGTATGACCGCCGCGGCGGCGAGGGCATGCTGCGCAACCTCGTCGTGCGCGAGGGCCGGCGCACCGGGGCGCTCCAGGTACGGTTGGTGACCGGGCCGGGACGGCTGAACCGGGAATCGCTGGCCGCCGCCGCGGAGGGCCTGGACGGCGTGCTGTGGACGCGGCAGTCGAGCCTCGGGGAGACGACCCAGGGCGGAGAGACCGAGCTGCTGGCCGGCTCGGATCGCTTCGAGGAAACGGTCAGCGACATGCGCTTTGAGATCTCGGCCAGCGCGTTCTTTCAAACGAACACCGAGATGGCCGAGCGGCTGTACCAGCTGGCGATCGAGTACGCCCGGCCGGGCGGCTTCGAGCGCGTGTACGACCTGTACTGCGGGATCGGCACGATCGGGCTGCTCATGTCACCGCGCGTCGCCGAGGTATGGGGGCTGGAGCTCGTCCCCGAGGCGATCTCCGACGCGATCGCCAACGCACGCCACAACGAGATCGACAACGCCCACTTCTTCGCCGGCGACGTCCGCCTCGCGATGCGCGAGCTCGTGGAGCGCGCCGGCCGCCCCGACGTGCTGATGGTCGACCCGCCCCGCTCCGGGCTGTCCCAGAAGATCGTGCGGCGGATCATCGAGGCCTCGCCGTCGCGGATCGTCTACGTCTCCTGCAATCCGACCACGCTGGCCCCCAACGCCGCCCAGCTCGTCGAGGCCGGTTATGAGCTGGTGCGGGTGCGCCCCGTCGACATGTTTCCGCAGACGCCGCACATCGAATGCGTGGCTGAGCTCGTGCGGCGCGGGTAGGCTCAGACCAACGATGCGCGCGGTCACCTTCACCGATGACGGGCAGCTCAGCGTCGAGGAGCATTCCGACCCCACTCCGGGACACGGCGAGGTCCTCGTTCGCGTCCACGCCGCCGGCCTCAACGGCGCCGACATCCACCAGCTCAAGGGCGGCTATCCGGCGCCGCCCGGCTCGCCACCCGACATCCCGGGTCTGGAGCTGGCCGGCGAGGTCGCCGAGCGCGGCCCCGGCGCCGAGCGCTTCGCCGTCGGCGATCGGGTCATGTCGATCGTCGGGGGCGGCGGCCAGGCCGAGCTGACCACCGTCAACGAGCGCGTGCTCATGCCGGTGCCCGAGAACCTGTCCTGGGCACAGGCGGGCGGCGTCCCGGAGGTGTTCACCACCGCCCACGACGCTGTCTTCACCCAGGCCGGGCTGCTCGTCGGCGAGCGGCTGCTCGTCCACGGTGGCGCCGGCGGGGTCGGCACCGCGGCGATTGGGCTCGGCGTCGCCGCCGGCGCCCGCGTGACCGCGACGGTACGCAATCCCGATCTCCGCGACCGCGTCGCCGAGCTCGGTGCCGTCGTGATCGAGCCCGAGGGCTTCCGCGAGCACGGGCCGTTCGACGTCATCCTCGAGCTGATCGGGGCGGTCAACATGATGGACAACCTCAAGGCGCTGGAGACCGGCGGCCGGATCACCGTGATCGGCATGGGCGCCGGCGCCACCGGCGAGCTCAACCTCGGGCTGCTGCTGATGAAGCGCGCCTGCATCTACGGGTCCACGCTCCGTGCCCGTCCGCTGGAGCAGAAGGCCGCCACCGCCCGCGCGATGGAACGGTCGGTGCTGCCGCTGCTCACCGCCGGGGCGGTGGAGGTGTCGATCGCGGAGACGTACCCGCTCGCCGACGCCGCCTCCGCCTACGAGCACTTCCAGCGCGGCGGCAAGCTCGGCAAGATCGTCATCACGATCGACTGACCCGCCCCGAGGGGATCGGTCGGCAAACGTCCCAATCACCCCCGATCGTGGCGCGCAGTGGGACGTTGGCAGGCCGTCGGCGCTCAGTACGGCGGCAGGTCGGCCCACCACTGGCCGAGCACCCGGAACGCCGACCAGAACGCGCGCTTGGCTGCCTCCTCGTCGAGCGAGTCGTCGATGTTGGGCACGAGCAGGGCCTCGATCGACGGCGTGAAGCGCTGCAGCTCGCCGGGCACGGCGCGGATCTCGCGAGACATCGGCACGCCGAGCTCGTTGATGACGGCGAGCGCATCCTCGCCCATCACGACGACGATCTTGGGCGCCACGATGGCGAGCTCCTCCAGGAGTCGCGCGATGCAGTCCGGATCGGCCATCGCCGGATCGATCACCGGGCACTTGACGCACAGCGTGCCGTAGACGGCCAGCGGGTCGATGGACAGCCGCTTGAGCGACTTCATCAGCGCGTTGCCGGTGCGGCCATAGAACGCGACCCCCTCCTCCACCTCCGACGGGCGCGCCGAGTGCTTGACCATGAAGATCTCCGCCTGTGGGTGGCCGGAGCCGAGCACCGGCATTAGCTGACCGCGCGGGCACTGGGTGCAGTCCCCGAGCTGGCGGGCGAATGCGTTGAGCTCGCGGATCGCCCGCTCGAGGTACTTCTCCTTGATCTCGTCGTCGGTGGCCGGCACGCCACTCCGATTGGACGGCCGGCGTGCTTGTCCTTGCGGCTGCATCAGGACTTGCGGCCGGTCGCCCGGCGAACCCGCCGCTCCCGCGACGCCCGTCGCGCCGCGCCCGGCATCGCCTTCGTCTGCAGGAATTTCAGCGCCTGGACGTAGAGCAGGCTCGCCGGGTTGCGGATGATGTCGGCGTCGCGCAGGGATTGGAGGAACTCGTCGGGGCCATCGAAGTCGCGCATCCGGATCCGCACCGAGCCCAGGCCCTGGGGCACGTGGGCGTCGGAGCCGGCGCCGCCGGGGATCCGGTACTTGGCGGCAAACCGGACCGCCTCCTCGTTGAACTCGGAGATGGCGATCCGCGGGTTGAACACCTCGATCGCGTCGACATCATCGATCACCGCCAACAGGTGCTCGTAGTCGGGCACCGAGTGCATCCGGTCAAACGGGTGCGGCACGTACACGATTCCGCCCTGGCGCTTGATCTCGGCGATCGTGTCCTGGAGGGTCATCCCGCGCGGGATCTTCTCCTCGATGAACAGCCCGATGACCTCGCCCTGCTCCGCGGTCTTCACCTCCTCGCCGACGATCACCTTGACGCCGTTGGCCTTGGCCCGCGCATCGAGCGCCCCGGAGATCTCGTTGTGGTCGGTGACCGCGATCGCGCCCAGCCCCCGCGCCCGCGCCTCGGACAGCAGCACCTCGACCGGGGTGGCGCAGTCGTTGGAGTGATCGGTGTGCATGTGCAGGTCGACGTCGATCAGCGGCCGTCTGGCCAGTCGGGCGCGCAGCTTGCGGTCACCGGCGGTGTCGCGGCGGCGCCCGGCCAGCTCGGCGTACACGGCCTCCAGCTCGCCGGCGACACGCGGCCAGGCGAGCTGCTCGCGCAGGCGGCGGGACTCCTGCGCGGTCCGCGTCAACAGCGTGGGATCGGAGATGAGGCGCGTCAGGTGAGCGATGAGCGTCTCGGTCTCCGCCGGCTCGAACATGAGCCCGCGTTCGCCGTCGCCGAGCACCTCCTCGTAGACCGGCAGGCGTGAGGCGACCGGCACCGCGCCCGCCCCGAGCGCGCGGACCAGCGTCCCCGGCGTCGCCCGGTCACCGTCGGAGGCGAACACGGCGATGTCGGCGCCGGCGAGCACCGCGGCCTCGTCGCGGTCCGACGCGTCGACGAATGTGGTCCGCTCGCGCAGCAGCCGGTTGAGCGTGGCCGGCGGGGCCGCCGGCCGGGGCGACCAGATCGTGGCGTGCCATGGCAGCTCCGCCGGCAGCGCCCGCAGCGCCCGCAGGAAGACGCGGACGGCGGCGCGCTCCTCGGTGGCGACCATCACCAGCTCGGGTGTCGCTCCCGGCTCGCGTGACCGCTCCGCGCCCGCGTCGGCGCCGGGGCTGATGACCGCGTAGTCGCCTCCGAAGTACCGCTGGAGCAGGGTGCGCGTGGCGGCGTAGCTGGCAATGCGCGCGTCCATCCGCGCGAACAGGAGGCGGGACAGCGGGCCGGTCAGCTGCGTCGAGAGGATCCGTTCGGTCGGGGCGTGGAAGCTGCCGACGTTGAGCGCGCGGGAGTGGCGCAGGGCCACGCTCGAGGCGCTCGGCGCGAACGGCTCGTGCACGTCGACGATGTCGAGCGGCAATGCGGTGAGCGCCTCCTCGATCGTGCGGGCAACGTCGACCGGGAGCGATGCCGTGCGCCGCCGGGCGGGCGCGAACGGCAGCACCTCGCCGACGCCGAGCACGAGCGGCTCGCCGTCGGCATCCTCCAGCAGCGTGTCGGGGCGAGCGCGCAGCGCCCGCCGGCTGTCACGGACCAGGTCGTCGGACTGCGACGGCGCGATGATGAGAACGCGGTGACCGCGCCGGGCGAGCTCGTCCGCGACTCGGCCGACGTACTCGTTGACCTCGTTGGCCACCTCCCAGGCAAACGGGGTGACCTGCGCGATCGCGAGCGGCTCGCTGGGCACTCGGCAGATCTTAGGGCTCGTGAGCCCTGAGGGCTCGCGACTCACTCAGCCGCGAGCCCTATTGGGGGGCCGCTTGCGCGGCCCGTTTATGCGGTCGCCTTGGCCCGGGCCTTGGCCGGGGTCCTGGCGGTCTTGGCGGTCACCGGCCGGCGCGTGTACTTCGCGATGAACGCGTCGGTGAGCGCCTTCGCCTCGTCGTCGGGCCGCTGGTGCATCGGCGACTTCATCAGGTAGGAGCTGGGGCCGTCGAGCTGGCCCGACAGGCCGTTGTTGAGCGCCAGCTTGCAGCAGCGCACGGCGTCGGTGACGATCCCGGCCGAGTTCGGCGAGTCCCACACCTCGAGCTTGAGCTCGGCGATCAGCGGAACGTCGCCGAACGCCTGGCCCTCGAGGCGGATGTGGGCCCACTTGCGGTCGGTCAGCCACGGCACGTAGTCCGAGGGACCGACGTGGACATCGTCGGCGGGCAGCTCGTG